>JBBSUU010000105.1:0-8623 GCA_038234115.1 Mycobacteriales bacterium | reverse complement strand
GACTCCCCGGAATCTGCCTGCGGAACCGGATAAGGCGAGGTCGGCACGAAGTTGGGCTGATCGGGCCAGACCGGGCCGGGCATCGGGTTCAGGGTTGGCCACTCGGGTTGGGACTTCCCGCCTGGAGCGGGCGGGACCGGGACCGGAGCGGGGGCCCCGGCCGGGACCGGAGCGGGGGCCAGCCGACCCGTCAATACCTCATAGGCCGACTCCCGATCGAGTGCTGTTTCGTATTTGGGTTTGAGTTGTGATGCGGCCAGGGTACTGGTCACCACTTCGTCCGGCGCCGGCGCCATCAGCGAGCGGGGAGCCCGAACTCGGGTCCAGGCAACCGGTGTCGGCGCTCCGGACTCGCTCAGCACGGTGACGATGGCTTCCCCGATGCCCAGACTGGTCAGCGCGCTGGACAGGTCGTAATCCTTGCTGATCGGATATGTCTTGACGGTTGCCGCCAACGCCTCTTGGTCCTGCGGGGTGAAAGCGCGGAGCGCGTGTTGGATGCGGGCCCCGAGTTGGGACAACACCGGCCCGGGCACATCCGTCGGCAGTTGGGTACAAAAGAAGACGCCAACCCCTTTGGATCTGATCAGCTTTACCGTTTGGGCCACCGCGGTGAGGAATGTCTTGGAGGCATCTGCAAACAGGAGGTGGGCCTCGTCGAACAGAAACACCAGCTTGGGTTTGTCCAGGTCGCCGGCTTCGGGCAGTTCCTCGAACAACTCGGAGAGCAACCACATCAGGAACGTGCTGAACATCGCCGGCCTGGATTGCAGACCTGTGGAATCGAGCAGGCTGATGATGCCCTTACCCTCGATCACCCGAAGGAGATCGTTCACATCAAGCTGCGGCTCACCGAAGAACGCCTCGCCCCCGTCAGCCTCCAGGTTGGTGATCGCCCGCAGGATCACGCCGGCCGTCGATTTGGAGACGCCGCCCAGTTTCGTCAGATCGGCTTTGCCCGCCGCCGAGGTCAGGTGCGAAATCACTGCCCGCAGGTCCTTGATGTCCAACAACGGCAGGTTCTGCTGATCGGCCCAATGAAAAATCAGACCGAGGGTGGATTCCTGGGTGGCGTTCAGGTCCAAAACCTTGGACAGCAGGAGCGGGCCGAAAGAGTCGATGGTGGCACGGACCGGCACGGAGTTGCCTTGGCCGGCCAGACAGAGAAACTCCACCGGGAACGATGACGGTTGCCAATTATCACCCGTATCCGCGGCCCGCTTCTGTACCCGATCGCTCGGTGCACCGACCGCCGCCAGTCCGGACAGGTCACCCTTGATGTCCGGCATCAGCACTGGCACCCCGGCCGCGCTGAGTTGCTCGGCGATCAACTGCAAGGTTTTGGTCTTTCCGGTGCCGGTGGCGCCCGCTACCAATCCGTGCCGATTGAGCATCGCAAGCGGGATCCGGACCAACGCGTTGGGATCGACTTCTTGGCCCAGGACAACGCTACCGATGGTCACTGTGGGGGACTCGGTGGCGTACCCCTGCGCGATCCGCGTCGTCACCTCCAAGGTCGCGGCCGATAGCGCTGGGTTTGTCGAATCCGAAGTCGTCATGGCGGTCCTAGGTCTGTCGGTTCGCGCCGGCGCCATCATCGGCCGGCCGGCTTTGAGCGCTTTACCCGGTTTTCCGGTGCCGCGAGCCTACCCAGTTTGGGGCCGAAGCGACTACTCAAGTTCGCTGCGTGCGAGGTGGGGCTAAAGTTCTAGCAGTGAACGACAGACTGGTGTGGATCGACTGCGAAATGACCGGGTTGGACCTGAGGAAAGACGCCCTGATCGAGATAGCGGCTCTGGTCACGGACGCTGACCTGAATATCCTGGGAACCGGGGTCGACGTCGTCATCCATGCCGACGAGGAGGCGCTGGCCAACATGCCCGAAGTGGTGGTGGCCATGCACGCCGCATCCGGGTTGACCGATGAGGTCCGAGCCTCCACGGTCACCCTGCGGGAGGCCGAAGAGATCGTGCTTGCCTATATCCGCGAGCATGTCCCATCGCCGAAAACGGCGCCATTGGCCGGCAACTCGATCGGTACCGACCGCGGGTTCATTTCCCGGGATATGGCCGAACTTGACGAGCATCTGCACTATCGGATGATTGATGTGTCATCGATCAAGGAGCTGTGTCGGCGGTGGTATCCAAGGATCTACTTCGCCCAACCCGCCAAGGGGATGGCGCACCGGGCGCTGGCCGACATCGAGGAGTCCATCCGCGAGCTGGCCTATTACCGGCGGACCGCGTTTGTTGCCCCTCCTGGGCCGAGTAGTGAGGAGGCGCAAGCAGTTGCGAATGAACTGCTGGAGCGCGACGGCAAGTTGAATGGTGAAAACCACTCCTGATTATCGGTTAAGCTGATTCCTGCGTTCCTTGCAAGGGGACGCGGGCAATAACCATGGTGGGCGTAGCTCAGCTGGTAGAGCACTGGCTTGTGGTGCCGGTGGTCGCGGGTTCGAGTCCCGTCGCTCACCCCATGTCAGAAGACCCCCGATCATTTGATCGGGGGTTTTCTTCGTTCGCCCGCTCTGACCGGCGAGATCTGCATCGCCGACCGGACCTGCCCGCGCCGCTCCCGACGGAAGCGGCAAACCGGAATGGATCCTCGCCGGTGAGCCCGGGTAGGTGAGTAGCAGTGCCGACATTTCCCGCCCGGTGGTGGCTGCCAACTCGGCTTTGACGGTGGGTTTGCGATGAAGTTTGGCTTCGGTCAGCAGGGACAAAAACGGCAGCACCAGTTGCTGTAAGCGAACGCGATTGGCCACGACCAACCTAGTGACCCAGATGCCGTGGTCCGGTCGGGGTAACTGTTGTCAGAAATTTTAGCGGGGGTCTGAGTCGGCGCGAGGGTAGTCATGGGTAGCTCCTGGGAGATGGGGCCGTCCACAATAGGTCTCACCGAGAAGAATCGAAGAAATCACCGGCCCAACCACCTGGGGCGGCCGGCGGGACAGCAAATCAGCGGACGCCTTGGATCGCCCGCCGCCAGAATTTGTTGTTCGAGAACATTTCTGTCAGGTTTGCACCGCCGTTATTCGCCGGGCTGCCCGATGCGCGCCCGGGCCCGCTCAGCCGGCCCCCGCGAAGCCCTGCTGACGCCACGCCTCGTAGACCGCAATCGAGGCGCAGTTGGCCAAGTTCAGCGAACGCCGGCTCGCCACCATCGGGATCCGCACTACCTCGGTGATTTCCGGAGCCAGCATCACCTCATCCGGCAGCCCGACCGACTCCGGTCCGAACAACAGGATATCTGTTGGCCGATAGGCGATTTCGGTAAAATGGGTGGTTGCTTTGCTGGAGAAGGCGAACACCCGTTCAGGTTTGAGCACCTGCCAGGCAGTGGCCAGATCGGCGTGCACCGTCACTTGCGCCAAGTCGTGATAGTCCAATCCGGCTCGACGCAATTTGGTGTCGGAAAGATCGAAACCCAAGGGTTCCACCAGGTGGAGTTCACACCCGGTCACGGCCGCCAATCGAATGGCGTTGCCGGTATTGGGCGGAATCTCGGGAGTGAAGAAGACGACCCGGATCACCAGCGGGACCCTCCCGGGAAGAGCGCCGGTGTCATCAGGCGCGCGCGAGAAAATCAGTGAGACCCGCCAGCAAACGGTCGACGTCGGAATCGTTCGTGTAAGGCGCCAGACCGACCCGGAGGCCACCGTCGACAACCAGGCCCATCCGTTGGGCGGGTTCGAGTGCGTAGAAGGTCCCGGCGCCGGCATTCACTCCGCGCGCTGCCAGGAATTGATTGACCGCAGTGGGTTTTGCTTGATCGAAGGTCAGCAACAAAGTCGGCGTCCGATGGCGGGCCCTGGAATGCAACGTCACCCCCGGTAGCGCGGTGATCCCACCCTCCAGCCGCTGACGAAGGCCTTCTTCATGGGTTTCGATCGCCGCCAGCGCAGCAACCAAACGCTCCCGGCGCGTGGTCGCACTCGAAGCCGGCAGCACCGATTCGGCCATGAAGTCGACAGCGGCCGCAGAGCCGGCCAAGAGTTCGTACGGCAGGGTGCCGAACTCGAAGCGCTCCGGCACCCGGTCGGATGACGGCAGCAATTTATCCGGCATCAACTCTTCCAGCAGTCGGCCTCGGCCGGTCAGCACCCCACAATGCGGGCCACCGAATTTATAGGGTGAGCAGGTGAAGAAGTCTGCTCCCAGGGCGTGGAAGTCAACCGAAGAGTGGGCCGCGAAGTGCACGCCGTCCACGTAGAGCAAGGCGCCCACCGAATGCACCAAGTCGGCAATCATCCGAACCTGCGGTCTGGTGCCGATCAGGTTGGATGCGGCGGTGACCGCCACCACCCGGGTGCGCTCGCCAACAACAGCGGCTACGTCATCGACGGTGAGTTCGCCGGAAGCCGGGTCGAAGTCGATCCAACGCACGGTGGCACCGACAGCTTCAGCGGCCAAGACCCACGGGCGGACATTCGCGTCATGGTCCAGGCGGCTGACCACAACCTCATCACCACGAGCCCAATTTTTGGCGAGCGTCCGAGCGAAGTCGAATGTCAAAGCGGTCATGCTGCGGCCAAAAACCACCGTGTCCGGGTCGGTGTTCATGAAGTCTGCCAACGCTTGTCGGGCATGCGTGACGATGTCGTCGGCTACTCGCTCGGCAGCGGTGACCCGGCCGCGGTTGGAGATCGAGGATGTCATCACCCGACCAACCATCTCACCGACCACACCAGGTGTCTGCGAACCACCCGGGCCATCGAAATGCGCAACACCGGAGCGCAGACTCGGGTAATTCTGTCGAAGAGCTTCGACGTCGAACTTGGCGTCAGCGGTTGTCGTCATCTCGATCAGCCCTGCGCGAGTAAGTTGGCGAACCAGTTGGGCGACTGCCAGTTGACGGATCGTCCTTGGTAGATCACCGATGGGCTGCTGACCTTTCCGGCGACCGATGTCAGGGTGGCACTGGACCCCTGGGTAATGGTTGCGGCTTGCGCGAGCATTTCTCCCCCACTGATGCACTGCGAGGCGGCGCCGGCGCCGTTGGCCGCCGCTGCATCGGCCAATTCCTGATTTGTATGGTCGCTGGTTCCTCTTTCCGCCGGCTGGAAATTGGGGCTGAACAGCAGGCCATGGAAACTGGAGAACACCCCTGGGATGGAGCCGGCCTTGTCCACGACGCACATCAACGCGGCCGTGGCGCGGGTGGAATAGTCACCCGAAGAAGAGCCGGCATTGAGAAAGTCCAACGGCCGGTAATTTATCGCCACGGTGGAATTGTCGATCGCCTGGCCGATTTCAGCCCCGGAGGCCTGTTCGAATGCTCCGCAGATCGGGCACAGTGCGTCTTCATAGATATCGATGGTCTTGGTGGGCGACCCGACGCTGACCAGGATCGCGCCGTCGGCCAGTGTTGCGGTACTGAGCGACGAGGTTCCGTGTCCCGTCAGGGCCGCGTCTGATTTCGACGAACCAACGACGACAGCGGTGACCACGATGCCTATCACCACCGCCAGCGCCAGTCCTGCGAGAAGCCAGGTGGTCCGGCTGATTCCGGCCTGCCGAGAGGCGGCCACTCGGGCTTTCCCAGTCGGATTCTGCGACTTCTTCGCTGGCGACTTCTTCGCTGGTGAAATTTTCGGCGATGAATTTTTCGGAGCAGGTTTGCCCGGGGTCTGTTTCGGCTTGGCGTCAGCCACTGTTCGAGCCCATCTGTTCGCAGTGTCGATCATTCCCCGGGCATCCGGTCGGATCGCCGGGCCCCTCAAGCGAAGGATAGTCCGGTGCGGTGGGGAACGGCCCAGCGTGGGCTCGGCGGAGAGGGTAGAGCCACAAAGCTGGCTAGTCTGGGTGTGAGGGGCAAACTCCGCATCCGCCATGCAGCCCGACCTATTCCCACGCATCGAGAGGCGTCCAGCGTGTCCGAGCAACTCACCCTGTCCAAGGTTCCCCGGACCGTCGCCTGGGTTCTGACCGTCGGCGGGCTGATCGGGTTGGCCGCATCTTTTGAGCTGAGCTGGGACAAAGTTCGACTGCTGCAAGATCCGAACTACGTTCCCGGTTGCACGGTAGGCCAGAATTTTTCGTGTGGAACGGTAATGCAGAGCTCGCAGGCCTCGGTCTTCGGGTTTCCCAATTCGTTTCTCGGAGTCATCGGCTTCTCGATCGTCATGACACTGGGAGTGGTCCTGCTCACCGGATGGCAACCGGCCCGCTGGATCTGGTGGGGGCTCCAGGTCGGCGCCCTGTTGGCGGTGGCCTCCGTCCACTGGCTGATGGTTCAGAGTCTCTACGAGATCGGCGCACTCTGCCTTTATTGCATGGCCGTGTGGACGGTGACCATTCCGATTTTCTGGTACGTCAGCGTGACCAACGTCATCAACGACCCCGGTCGGTTGGCCGGTCTGGACGAGGATGAAGAACCACGGCTCCCACGCCTGCATTGGGTGGTCCCCGTGATCTGGCTGGTCATCATCGCGGTCCTGATCACCCTTCGCTTCGCCTGACAAAACTGCCGCGCGCCGGCTCCACCGAGAAGTTCTTCCGTACGGTTGGTCTGATGCAGCGACCGCACATCGACTACGCCAACGTCACCGGACGCAGACCCGGTTCATTTCTCCGGGTGGCCGGACGGGTGCTGCCTGGTATCCGGCGTGTTCAGGAGCAGGCGGCGCCGTATGCGCGGGCCTGGCATGAATCGAATAACCAAGCCTTGGCCGGGTCGGGGCGACTGTGGGTGGCGCTGGGCGATTCCATGACACTCGGAATGGGAGCAGACGCCTACGACCGGGGTTGGGTCGGCCAGCTGGCCCAGAGGCTGCGCGATGCGGGCGATCCGATTCGGGTACTCAACTTGGCGGCCAGTGGCGCTCGGGTGTGCGACGTTCTCGACCAGCAACTTCCGGCCCTGGACACCCTCGGAGTACAGCCCGACCTGGTCACCGTCCTGATCGGATCCAACGACCTCCTCGGTCGACGCCACCGTCCTGCGCTTCCGGACCGGTTCAGCCGGCTGTTGGATCGGCTACCCGAGCGTTCGATAGTGGGGAATCTGCCGAATCCAACCCGCACTGTTGCCGAGCTCAATGCCATCCTGGGCAGGCAGGTGGCCGGCGGGAGATTGGCGCTGGCCGATATGCGACAGATCACCAGTTGGCGCGGCAAGCTCGCGACTGATTACTTTCATCCCAACAACTCCGGTCATGCGATGATCGCCGACCAGTTCGAGCAGGCAATGCGCACCGGGTCGGTAAGGTAGCTTCCGCCCGCTGCGGTCCCGCCCGGGCCGGGTGGGCGCGAGTTCTGCCACGATGGGTCTATGGCACGAACGAGTTTTGATGTTGTGGTTGTCGGCGCGGGTCTGGCCGGGTTGTTGTGCGCCACGACCCTGGAGAGTCGAGGATATTCGGTCCAGGTCCTCGAGGCCTCCGATGGCGTCGGCGGTCGGGTCCGAACTGACGTTGTCGATGGCTACCGCTGCGATCGCGGATTCCAACTCCTGAATCCGGCCTATCCGGCCATCAAACGATTCATCGATGTCGGCGCGCTCGATCTGCAGGCCTTCGGCGCCGGCGTCGCAGTCGCCGGGCAGCACCCACGAGGGCCGGGTATCCGAATTTTGGGCGATCCACGTCGCGCCCCCCAACTGCTCCTCAAGACGCTCAGCAGTGGCTACTTGAACCCGATCGAGCTGGCCCGGTTGGCGCGATGGGCGGCCCCGGCACTCGGGTCGGTGTCCAAACTTCTTGCGGCGGCGGACTCCGGCCTGGCCGAATCTCTGGATCGGGGCAAGGTGACCGGACGGCTGCGACACGAGATCCTGCAGCCGTTTCTGACCGGGGTGCTTGCCGAGTCAGATGGCAGCACATCGGCCAACTTCACCCGGCTGTTGTTGCGCAGCTTCCTCCTCGGAACCCCCGGGGTCCCGGCGCAGGGCATGGTCGCGCTACCGGCCCAACTGGCCGCGAGGTTGATCACGCCCGTACTTCTCGGGGTTCGGGTCGACGAAGTCCGCCCGGGCATCAGCGGCCCGAAGGTGCGAACCGAGGACGGCGAGTTCTGCGCAGCGGCCGTGGTGGTTGCCGCGGATCCATCAAGCGCTGCCCAGCTGGTGCCGCTCGCTGCACCCATGATGAAAGGTCTTCGCACCTATTGGTTCTCCATGTCGACAGCACCCACTGCCAGCAATCTGCTCCATGTGGACGGCCGCGGACCCAGCAGCGGCCCCGTGGTCAACACGGCGGTGATGTCCAACGCTGCGCCGAGCTATGCGCCCGCCGGGCGACACCTCGTCCAAGCGACCTGTCTGCTGTCCCAGGACACAGAAGGATCGGCGACCGCCGCTGAACCAGCGGTGCGCGAACACCTCGCGCGAATCTACGGAGCATCGACCACCGACTGGGACCTGTTGATACGGCACGATATTCAGGCAGCACTTCCCCAGCAACTACCCCCGCTGGCCGCTCGACGGTCCGTTGATCTCGGTAGTGAGCTCTTCGTTGCGGGCGACCATCGGGACACCGGCTCGCTACAGGGCGCCCTGGTATCCGGTCGCCGGGCAGCCAACGCCGTGTCGAGCGTGCTGCGAGCCGGTCGCTGACGGCAGAAAACAGCGGCCCTACCCGGTGGGTGGGACCGCTGGTAAAATATGGTGCGCCATCAGGGACTTG
>JBBSUU010000104.1:0-8632 GCA_038234115.1 Mycobacteriales bacterium | reverse complement strand
AGTATTCGAACGGCCCTGGCCAAGGACGCCGCCATCGACATGGCGTTAATCTCGGTACCCGGCCAGTACGCGGGAGCTGAGACCCTCAAAGCACTGCGGTCCGGTCTGCACGTCATGCTGTTCAGCGACAACGTACCGGTAGCGATCGAGCTCGAGGCGAAGCTGTACGCCGCAGCGCACGACCTGCTGATGATGGGTCCGGACTGCGGAACAGCCCTGGTCAACGGGGTTCCGCTCGGTTTCGCCAACGCGGTGCGGCGCGGCGCCATCGGTGTGGTGGGCGCCTCCGGGACCGGAATGCAGGAGATCACCTCCCGGATCCATCAACTCGGCGAGGGTGTCTCCCAGGCATTGGGAACGGGTGGGCACGACCTGTCCGAGCAGATCGGCGGCATCTCCACGCTGCAGGCCCTCCGCGCGCTGGACGCCGACGAAAACACGCAGGTCATTGTGCTGGTTTCCAAACCACCGGCACCCAGCGTCGCGCAGAAGGTACTGGGCGAGGTCGGAAAGCTGACGACCCCGACCGTGGTCATCTTCGTGGGCGCAGACGGATCAGAATCGGGCGCCGCTGGGATTACCTTCGCGCACACGCTGGCCGGCGCGGCCGAGCGGGCAGTGGCCGTCCTGCGCGGCAAGTCGGTCGAGCCGGAATCAACCACCCTGCCGTCGAAGAGGCAGGAACAGCTGGCCGAACTGATCACCAGGGAGAACGCTGGCCAGCGGTACCTGCGGGGCATCTTCTCCGGGGGTACTTTCTGCTACGAAGCGCAGCAACTGTGTCGGTCAGCCGGCATCACGGCCCACTCCAACACCCCGGTGGCCGGGAACCTTCAACTGGAGGACATCTGGAGCAGCAGCGACCACACGATCATCGACATGGGCGACGACGACTTCACCCGCGGACGCCCGCATCCGATGATCGATCCCACGCTGCGCAACGAGCGCCTGTTGGCCGAAGCCGGTGATCCGGCCACGGCTGTGTTGCTGTTCGATGTGGTCCTGGGCTACGGCTCGGCCACCGATCCGATCCCGGCGTTGCTCGAGGTACTCGACAGCTGCCGGGAAATCGCGGCGGCCGGCGGCCGGTTCCTGCCGGTGGTGGTCCACGTCTGCGGTACCGATGACGATCCGCAGGTCCGTTCCACCGTTGTCGCAGCATTGACCAAGGCCGACGTGATCGTCGCCGACAGCAACGCCGAAGCGGCCCAGATGGCTGCCTTCCTGATTACCCATGTCGATTCCCCCCAGCTCATCACCTCCGGAAAGGAGTGACCGTGGATCTGTTCACGCAAGAACTCAATGTGGTCAACGTGGGTCTGTCCTCGTTCGGGGACAACATCGAACGCGCCGGCGGTCGGGTCACCACCCTGCAGTGGCGCCCGCCGGCCGACGGAGATGAGGCGGTGGGGTTAAACCTGGCCCGGCTGACCGGCGACCCCGCCGTTGAGCAGGCCAACAAGGTCGCCTTCGAGCGATACCTGGGCGCCCAGCCCCGGCTCGTCGACGTGCAGATCGCCCGGGACGCCATCCCCGCCATGGGCGAACACAAGTTGATCCTGCATTCCGGGCCGCCGATTCCGTGGGCGCAGATGTGCGGACCCGTCCAGGGCGCCATCATCGGCGCGATCCTGTACGAGCGGTGGGCCGAAACACCCGAGCTGGCCGAGAATCTCGCCGGCAGTGGCGAGATCGCCTTCGCACCATGCCATCACCATCGGGCTGTTGCTCCGATGGCCGGGATCATCAGTCCGTCGATGCCGTTGTGGGTGGTGGCCGACTCGGTCAGTGGTGAGCGTGCCTTCAGCAACTTCAACGAGGGCCTGGGCAAGGTGCTCCGATTCGGCGCCAACAACGCCGAGGTGTTGGACCGCCTGCGCTGGATGGATTCCGAGCTGTTCTCCGCGATGCGTGCAGCGGTTGAGCAACTGGGCGGCCTGGACCTGAAACCCATCATGAGCCAGGCCCTGCAGATGGGCGACGAGATCCACAACCGTAACGCCGCTGCCACCGGTTTGCTGTTCAAAAAGTTGGTACCGGCATTGCTTTCTGCAGATCTGCCGCCGGAAACCCTGCGCCGTAGTGTCGATTTCGTGGCCGGCAACGACCACTTCTTCCTCAACCTGTCGATGGCTGCAAGCAAATCAATGCTGGACGCCGCCGCCGGTGTCGAGCACAGTTCGATGGTGACCGCGATGGCACGCAACGGGGTCAATTTCGGCATCCGCGTCTCCGGAACCGGGGATCGCTGGTTCCAGGCGCCGGCCAATCCGGTGGACGGGCTGTTCTTCCCCGGCTACTCGATCGATGACGCCGCGCCCGACCTGGGTGACAGCGCTATCACCGAAACCGCCGGCCTGGGTGGTTTCGCCATGGCCGCGGCGCCGGCCATCGTGCAATTCGTCGGCGGCACACCGGCGGACGCGACAGCCAACAGCCTACGGATGCGCACCATCACGCTCGGCATCAATTCGGCGTTCGGGCTGCCGGCATTGAATTTCGGCGGCACCGCCGCCGGGATCGATGTGCGAGCGGTTGTCGACACCGGGATATTGCCGGTCATCAACAGCGGTATCGCACACAAACAGGCCGGCGTGGGCCAGATCGGCGCCGGCATCACCGCAGCACCGTTGGCCTGTTTCACCGCGGCCGTCACAGCGCTGGCCGAAGGACTGAAGGTGTCCGAATGAGCGCCGGCCTTGCCGTGGTCGCCTTCGGTGGCAACGCCCTGGTACGCGACTCGGATCACCAATCGATCCCCGACCAGTACGCGACCGTGGCCGCCACCGCGCCGGCCATCGTCGATCTGATCGTCGCCGGTTGGGATGTCGTGGTCACCCACGGCAACGGACCTCAGGTGGGCTACATCCTGCGGCGCTCCGAACTGGCGCTGTCGGAGGTCTCGCCGGTACCACTGGACTATGCGGTCGGCGACACCCAGGGCGCGATCGGCTACATGTTCGCCAAGGCACTGCACAACGAACTGGAAGCCCGCGGGATCTCCAAACCGGTCAGTTCCCTGATCACCCAGACGGTCGTCGACCCTGCCGATCCGGCGTTCGACCGGCCGACGAAGCCGGTCGGTGGTTTCCTGGACGAAGCCACCGCCCACCGCTACCAGCGAGAGCTGGGTTGGACGGTGGCGCCCGACGGTGACCGGGGTTGGCGCCGGACGGTGCCTTCCCCCCTCCCGCAGGAAATCGTCGAACTGCCGGGTATCCAGGTGCTGCTGCAGGCCGGCCATCTGGTGATCGCCGCTGGTGGGGGCGGCATCCCGGTCGCGCGCCAAGAGGACGGCCGACTCGTCGGGGTGGAAGCGGTGATCGACAAGGACCGCGCCTCGGCCCTCCTCGCGGTGTTACTCGGCGCGGACCTGCTGGTGATCCCGACCGGGGTCGAGCAGGTCGCAGTCGCGTTCGGAACTCCGCAGCAGCAGTGGCTCTCCCACCTCACCCCCGCGCAGGCAACGGCCTACGGCGACCAGGGTCAGTTCGGCGAGGGCAGTATGCAACCGAAGGTCGCAGCCATCGTCGACTTCGTCACCGCCCGGCCGGGAGCGTCCGGACTGATCACCTCGCCGGAGCGTATCGCCGCGGCGTTGGACCGCCGTACCGGCACCTGGATCGACAATCACCCCGCTCATTCAGAACCGCACACAGCAATCGCCGAAAATGGAGCACGAAGATGACCGAGACTGTCCAGTTGGCCGTGAACGGGACGTTGATGCGTGGTTTGGAGCTGAACGATAACCTCCTACAGGTCGGCGCCGCCTTCGTCACCGAAGCCAAAACCGCACCCTGCTACCGCATTTGGAGTATCGGTGACCGCCACCCCGGGATGCTGCGCGTCTCCGGTGATGACGGTGTCCAGGTGGAACTCGAGATCTGGGCGCTACCTCCGGCCGGGTTGGCGACGGTGTTGACCCAGGAACCGGCCGGACTCGCGGTCGGCAAGATTCTGCTCGATGACGGTTCCGAGGTGCTCGGCGTTTTGGCCGAGCCCCACCTCGTCGAGAACCAGCGTGAAATAACCAGTTTCGGTGGCTGGCGCGGTTACCTGGCCGGCGCCGACACAACCGCAAAGGGGAACTGACCGATGTCCAAACCTGTTGTAGATCCCGCCCCGACCCGGGGCGCCGAGGCGACGGGAGCCCCCGGCTATCGGGTGGCCCTGATCCTGCTGGGCATCATCATCACCCCGGTCGTGCTGTCCGCGCCGACCCTTGGCACCGGACTGACGCTGCCCAGTGTGGTCTCGGCCGTCCTGGTCGGGGCGCTGATCCTGCTGCTGCTCTCCTCGACCACGTTGTCCATCGGTGCGCACGCCCGGCAGCCAACGTATGACATCGTTCGCTTCCCGTTCGGCGCTCAGGGCGCCAAGGCCATCAACGTTCTGCTGGCGGTCAGCCTGTTCGGGTGGACCGCAGTGACGGCCAACGGTTTCGGCGTTGCCACCCAGAGCCTGCTGGACAACTGGTTCGGCGTCACCGTCGCGCTCCCGGTGCTGGTGGTCATCGGATGCGTCATCTGCGTGGCCGCAACCGCTTTCGGGTTCGACGTGCTGGGCCGGGTCGCACAGATCGCGGTTCCGATCATCGTCGTGCTGCTGGGCTTCCTCATCGTCACTGCACTGCGGTCCGCCTATTCGGCAGGGGATCCGAGCACTCCGCTGGCCTGGGGTGTCGCGGTGTCATCGGTGGTGGGTACCGCCATCGTCCTGGTGGTCACCGCCGCCGATTTCGGAAGCTTCACCCGCAGCCGTAAACAGGCCATCATTGCCGCCGTTCTAGCCTTCGGAATCGCCTACCCCTGCCTCTACCTTGCCGGCGCCTTCCCCAGCACCCTGACCGGGGAGTCGACCCTACTCGGCGCGATGGGCGTCATCGGTGCACTGATCCCGGCCACCATCCTGCTGATCATCGCCGCCGTCACGGCCAATGCGGGCAACATGTTCCAGGGCACGCTGGCCATCTCCACCCTGATCGGGTTCGTCCGCAAGTGGCAGATAACGGTAGCCATCGGCGTCGCGGCCGCTGTGGTCGGTAGCTTCGACGTCACCTTGTGGCTGCCGTCGTTCCTGCTGTTCCTGGGCATCGCGGCACCGCCGGTCGCCGGCATCTACATCGCTGACTTCTTCCTCAATCGTCGCGGCGGCTACGACCCGGCCGTACTCGAGCAGCAACCTGCGATCCGGGTACTCACTTTTGCCGCCTGGATCCTCGGTTCCGCTGTTGGCTACCTCACCGCGTACACCGGCCTCACCCTGACCGGCATTTCCTCGATCGACTCGATCCTGGTCGCCGCCATCCTCTTCACCCTGGTCAGCGCCGTCCGGTCACGGTCGAGATCCGGCTCGGAAAGGACGAGCGCACCCGCGGCCGCGAACACCCAGACCATTGAATCGAGTCCCGCTCGAGACTCGTCGGTGTAGGCGTTCCCGCGCGACCCCAATACCCGCCACCGGACGTCAATCGCCGGCCGGCGCAACGGGTCCGATACCGCGCGTAGATCACCCCATTGCCAAAGGCCCGCTCCTCAATCGACTCACGGATCAGCCGCACCCCCGCTGGGTAGAACCGCCTGCCGTCGCCGACCACTCTCGTGGTGACGAACAGGTGGTCCTCCTCCACCAGGCCGGCGCGCTGGCCTGGGCGGCGAGGTGCGGGCCTTTAACGGTGCGGGGTGATCATCGAGTAGCGGGCTTTGCCAGGCAGCTCCTTCGGATGAGAACCATGCTGATTTCACCCTTGACATGTGACTAAATAGTCACCTATTCTTCGATCATGGATAACGAGGACCAGGTCTTCAAAGCACTGGCGGATCCGATCCGCCGAATGCTTTTGGACGCTCTCTTCGAACGAGACGGCCGCTCGCTCGCAGAACTGGAATCTGTCGTCAATCGGCGTGTTGAAATGACGAGATTTGGTGTGGCCAAGCATCTTCGCCTTCTGGAAGAGGCCGCCCTGGTCAGCGTGATCAGACAGGGACGGCAGAAGCTGCACTTTCTGAACTCGGTCCCCATCCAGCAGATCCACCGGCGGTGGATCGGCAAATACACCGAACGGGCGGGAATCGCCGCCGCCCTGCTCGACCTCAAGAGCCGGTTAGAGGCCGACGAGCCGAACCGGAATCCCTGCGCACCGAAGGAAAAGCCATGAGCGAGAACCAGATTCAGGTCTACACCATCTACATCAATGCTTCCGCCCAGAAAGTCTGGGATGCGATCACCACGTCCGAGGGCAGCAACCAATGGGGTTACGGCGGTGATGTGGAATATGACCTCACCCCGGGCGGCTCATTCCGAAACCTGACGACGCCGTCGATGCGGCAGATGGGCTTGGGAGAAGTTGCGGTCTCCGGGACCGTCGTCGAGTCCGAACCCGGCAAACGCCTGGTGCTGGACTGGCTGCCGGCCTGGCACCCCGAGACCGCACCCACCCGCATCACCTGGGAGTTGACCGAATTCGACGGTCCGCTCACCAAGCTGGTCTTCACCCACGATCTGACCGCCTCGCCGAACTATGCGGGCGAAGTGGCCGGTGGCAATGATCCGCACCAGGGCGGCGGCGGCTGGCCGTGGACCCTGGCCGGCCTGAAGACCTACGTCGAGACGGGCTCCGCCATGGTGGGTTCGGGCGCCAACTGAATCACTCCCGGTTCGAAGCATCACTGAGTTCCCGACCTGTGACAGCGTCCGCACCTGCGTCGAGTGCGGACGCTGTGCTCAGTTCAGGGCTTGGGAGTGCAGAACATCGTGGTCAGTATTTCGTGGTCATCCGGACGCCCGACAACCAATACGTCGTCGCCGGCCTCCAGCTGGGTACTGGGACGAACGGCGAGCAGGTGTTGGTCTCGAACAACGAAGCTGATCCAGACCTCGCCCGGCAGGTCGTCCAGCTCAGCAATAGTTCGCCCGTCTGCCGGCGAACGCTCGCCGACGGTGAACCGGTCGACCCCTTCCGGCTCATCGCGCAATCGCAGCCCCAGGGCCCAGGGTTCGGTGGGCACCGTCCGCATCGGCAACTCCAACAGCCGGGCCACCGTGGGGACCAAACCGGCCTGGACCAGAACGGAGAACACCACCACCACCACCACGATGCCGTACAGCCGCTGGCTCTGCGGGATGCCGGCGGCCAGCAGAAAACTGGCCAGGAGGATCGGCACCGCGCCCTTGAGACCGGCGAAAAGGATGAAGATACGTTCCGCACGTCGCAGCGCCACCGGTGCGAGACATAGACCGACCAGGACCGGGCGGATTACGAATGCAACGACTGCCCCGAGGATCAGCCCCGGGATCCAGACATCCGATCGGGCCAAGACAGTCAGGTCCACGGTCAGACCCAACACCAAGAACGCGACGATTTCAGCGAGGCTGGCCAGCGCCGAGTGGAACCTTTCAACCTCACGCTTGTAAGGGGCCCGGTCGTCACCGATGACAATCCCGGCCACGAAGACGGCGAGAAAACCCGACCCGAGCGCCAGCGTCGCCACTCCGTAGAGCACGAAGATGCAGGCCAGTGTTCGCAGCGGATACAGACCCTCGGCAGGTAACGAGACCCGCTGCATGAACCACAACAGCGCCCGCCCACCGACAACACCCACCGCAAGACCGACGCCCATCTGCAGCGCAAACTGGCCAGAGATCGCAAGCAGCCCAGAGGCGCTGATCCCACCGGCCGTGATCAGGCTGGCCATCAACGCGATCCCCACCGGGTCGTTCGCGCCGGATTCACCCTCCAGGATCGCTCCGCTCCGGCCGGCAATCTCCCGTCGCCCGAGAACGGAGAAAACGACTGCTGGGTCGGTCGGGGAAATAGCGGTGCCAAGGAGCAGGGACAGGTACCAGTCCAGGCCAAACGCAAAGTGGCACAACACCGCCGCTGCCCCGGCGGTCAGGAAGGTCCCGACGACACCTACGACCGCGATTGGCGCAAAGGATGACCGGAACCGCGACCAGCCAAGATGTAGACCGCCGTCGAACAAAATGCACAGCAGCGCGACCGTGACGACCCGCTCGACCATCCGTTCCGGCGGCTCCGGAATCAACGGGAATATCCCCGCCGCGATGGCGGCCGCCCCGAGGAAAAGCCCAGGCGCCGGGACATGAACCCGTTCACTCAACCGGTTGGACAACACCGCGAGCAACCCAACTGCTGCCGTCACCAGCACCACCAGAGCAAACGGCTCGGTATCGCTCATCTTTGGCCCCTCACCGTAATCAAATTTGCTGCCTTCGCTCTTGGCGTTCCTCGTACATCTACGTTCAGAACTGCACTCCCCCGCACCGACCAATGCCAAACCACCGGCACCCGGCACCCGGCACCACAACCTTTGCCGCATCCCGTGGCGGCAAAAAAAACCGTAAAGATTTTCTACACTTGGCTCATGGATGACGCGGGGACGATCGACGACGGGGCGCGGGCTCATCTTTCCAGGTTCGATGGTCCATCGCCCCTGGAGCATGGTCAGAGACCGCACAAGAGGCCGTCGCGCGGTTTGGAACTGGCCTGGCAGCGGGATAGCAGGGTGACGAGAGCCGCGATCATGGCACTGCTGTACCTGGTCAGCGGGTTGCAGTGTCTGCTCGCGGCCAGGTGGGGCACCGGGTCGCAGCAGCATCTGCTGGTGGCTCT
>JBBSUU010000103.1:0-8640 GCA_038234115.1 Mycobacteriales bacterium | reverse complement strand
CGGACCCGCCGGGCTTAACGGACCCGCCGGGCTTAACGGACCCGCCGGACTCCCCGGTCTGCCCGGGCCCGCCGGACTCCATGGGCCCGCCGGGTTCCCCCGGCCCGTCAGGCTCTTCGGCTGCCGGCGGAACACCCAACGACAGGCGCCCTCCCGAGACGGCCGCCAATGCCGGCAGGTCCCGCGGGCGAATCATCGGCAGGCGGATGCGCTTGCTATCCAAGGTGACGGCAATTGCCCATCGGGGTCCGCTGAATTCGAAGCCGTCCAGGTCTGCCCAGGCAATGGTCCGCCTGCCGAGCAGGGTATAGACCTTCAGCGTGTGGGCGTCGGCGATGGTTCTGGTCAACAGCACGTAGACAAGTGCCAATACCGGCAGCACAAACAGCAGATTGAGAATCGGCAGCGCGGTGGCCAGTGGTGTGGTGATGATGAAGAGCAGAACCGGGAACGCAACGGCGCTGAAGGGCAGTCGGAAAACTGCGCGATCGGAGGGGTGCATTTCCCCATCGTCCCACCAGCACCGGCCGACAATGGCCAACGGCGAAATCGTGCCTATCGGCCGCCGGAATACAGGTCAATCCGCGGGCAGGTAAACGTCCGGTCCCGCGCGGGAGAACCCGCACCACGATTTCATCACCGCACCACGACTGCAGCCTCGGTGCAGTGATGAAATCGTGGTGTGGTGACCAACGGAAGGTAGGAGCCCGTCCGCCGACGATTCCGACTTTGACAGCACCACCCCCGACGCCTATGGTGAAACACGTGCACAACCTGCTTCTCGTAATCATTTAGCGTGTCCTCGCGGAACCACCGCGGCGACACGCACCCCCTTAGTCACCCCATTCGGTGGCAGGGGGTTTTTTATTGCCCCAAAACTGTTTCTGGCAGGAAACCCCCGCCAGAAACGGCCTCAAGAAGCCCAAGCACCGTGAAAGCGGTGTGACACCACAGCAATTGAGAAGGTCACCATGACCCAGAGCCGATCAGCGCCGGTTGTCCCCGCAGGGTCTGTCGCTCAGACAGCTTCTGCTCCCTCGAATTCTCCGGCCGGCCACGGCAAGTCCCGCCCGGCGCCGCAACCGGTAGCGCCGGAAGTGGAATACCTGACCGGCGCCGCCTCGGTGGTCCGCTCGCTCGAAGAAGCCGGTGTCGAAGTCGTCTTCGGAATCCCCGGTGGCGCGGTGCTCCCGCTGTACGATCCGCTGCTGGACTCCACGAAGGTCCGGCACATCCTGGTCCGGCACGAGCAGGGGGCCGGCCACGCCGCCACCGGCTATGCGCAGGCCAGCGGTCGGGTTGGGGTCTGCATGGCCACCTCCGGCCCCGGCGCCACGAACCTGGTGACGCCGATTGCCGACGCGCACATGGACAGCGTCCCACTGGTCGCCATCACCGGTCAGGTCGCGCGCCCGTACATCGGTACCGACGCCTTCCAGGAAGCCGACATCTGCGGCATCACGATGCCGATCACCAAACACAATTTTCTGATCACTGATGCTGCGGAGATCCCGAAGATCATTGCTCAGGCGTTCCACATTGCCTCGACCGGCAGGCCCGGTCCGGTGCTGGTGGACATCCCCAAGGACATCCTGCAGGCCCAGACCACCTTCTCTTGGCCGCAGGAAGTCTCGCTGCCGGGTTACCGACCGTCAGTTCGTCCGCACGCGGGCCAAATCACCGCAGCCGCCAAACTGATCACCTCCGCCCGGCGTCCCGTCCTCTATGTCGGCGGCGGGGTGCTCAAAGCGCATGCCAGTGCCGAACTCCTGGTGCTGGCCGAGCTGACCGGTATTCCAGTGGTGACCACGCTGATGGCCCGCGGTGCGTTCCCGGATTCCCATGAGCAACATCTGGGAATGCCGGGAATGCACGGGACCGTTGCCGCGGTTGCCGCGTTGCAGAAGGCTGATCTGTTGATCACCCTCGGTGCCCGTTTCGACGACCGGGTGACCGGCAATCTGACCACCTTCGCACCAGGCGCCGCGGTGATCCATGCCGATATCGACCCGGCGGAAATTTCCAAGAACCGGATCGCCGATGTGCCGATCGTCGGGGATGCCAGGGATGTCATCACCCAGCTCATCGCTGCCGTGAAGGTTGAGCAAAACGCAGGCACCGTCAGTGATCTCACCGCCTGGTGGGCCGAGATGGATGGTCTGCGCAAGACCTTCCCGCTGGGTTACGACGAGCCGGCTGATGGCACCCTCGCCCCGCAATACGTGATCGAGCGGCTCGGCGCCATTGCCGGACCGGACGCCATTTACTGCGCCGGCGTTGGCCAGCACCAGATGTGGGCTGCACAGTTCGTCAAATACGAGAAGCCCTACACCTGGCTCAATTCCGGTGGACTGGGCACCATGGGCTATGCGGTACCGGCCGCGATGGGGGCCAAGGTGGCGATGCCGGACAAGGTCGTGTGGGCGATCGACGGTGACGGCTGTTTTCAGATGACAAACCAAGAACTGGCGACCTGCGCCATCGAGGGCATTCCGGTCAAGATTGCCATCATCAACAACGGCAACCTCGGCATGGTCCGCCAATGGCAGACGCTGTTCTACGGTGAGCGCTATTCCAATACCGAGCTCGGAACCCACAAGCACCGCATCCCCGATTTCAAGCTGCTGGCCGAGGCCATGGGCTGTGTGGGATTGCGTTGCGAGTCAAAGGAAGATGTGGACCGCATCATCAACGAAGCGATGGCCATCAATGATCGGCCTGTCGTTGTCGACTTCACCGTCGGCAAGGATGCCCAGGTGTGGCCAATGGTCGCCGCGGGAATGGGGAACAGCCAAATCGAAGCCGCTCGCGGTATCCGTCCGTTGTTCGACGGGGTGTGAGATGAGCCGTCACACACTCTCCGTCCTGGTCGAGAACCGACCAGGGGTGCTGGCCCGGGTGGCCTCACTGTTCTCCCGTCGCGATTTCAATATTCACTCCCTCGCCGTGGGACCAACCGAAAACCCGGAAGTCTCCCGGATGACGATCGTGGTCGAAGTCGAGGCGCTCCCGCTGGAGCAGGTCACGAAGCAACTCAACAAGCTGATCAATGTGCTCAAGATTGTCGAGCTGTCCAATGAATCATCGGTCCAGCGTGAATTGATGTTGATCAAATTGCGGGTTGATGCGGTGGCACGGGCCCAGGTGGTCACCATCGTGGACATGTTCCGCGCTCACATCGTCGATGTGACGACGGATTCGGTGACCATCGAAGCCACCGGCACCTCTTCCAAACTTGAAGGTCTGACAAAATTGCTGGAGCCTTTCGGAGTGCGTGAAACCGTGCAGTCCGGAATGGTCGCCCTGGGACGGGGGCCGCGGTCGATCACCTCGGCCAGCAGCCGTTCGGATAACTGACCTGCCGACATCCCTCACCGGGGATGGGCACGTCACGGGAGTTACGAACCACACGAGAAGTAAACCGAGTTTTTCTCTTGAAAGGATCCACCAGTCACATGGCCGAGATTTTCTACGAAGACGACGCAGACCTGAGTCTCATCCAGGGCAAGAAGGTTGCCGTTATTGGCTACGGATCCCAGGGCCACGCGCACGCGCTGAGCCTGCGCGATTCGGGTGTCGACGTCCGCGTCGGGCTGGCTGAGGGCTCCAAGTCCAAGGCGAAGGCCGAAGATGAGGGCCTGCGCGTTGTATCGGTTGCCCAGGCCGCCGAAGAAGCCGACGTGATCATGATCCTGACCCCGGATCACGTGCAGCGTCACGTCTACAAGGAGTCCATCGAGGCGCACCTGACCGAGGGCAAGGCTCTTGCTTTCGGTCACGGTTTCAACATTCGTTTCGGATACATCAAGCCGCCGACCAATGTCGACGTCTTCCTGGTCGCTCCCAAGGGCCCCGGCCACATCGTTCGCCGCGAATTCGTTGACGGCAAGGGTGTGCCGGATCTGATCGCGGTGGAGCAGGACTTCACCGGTGGTGCCCAGGCACTGGCGCTGTCCTATGCCGCCGCTATCGGTGGGGCTCGGGCCGGCGTCATCAAGACCACCTTCACCGAGGAGACCGAAACCGACCTGTTCGGTGAGCAGGCTGTTCTCTGTGGCGGTGTTTCTCGGCTGGTCCAGGCCGGATTCGAAACCCTCACCGAAGCCGGCTACCAGCCGGAGATCGCCTATTTCGAGGTGCTGCACGAGCTCAAACTCATCGTCGACCTGATGTTCGAAGGTGGCATTGCCAAGCAGCGTTGGTCCGTGTCGGACACCGCCGAATACGGCGACTATGTCTCCGGTCCGCGCGTCGTCGACGAGGCCGCCAAGGCGCATATGAAGGACGTCCTCAACGACATTCAGGACGGCACCTTTGCTGCTCGGTTCATTGCCGATCAGGATGCCGGAGCACCGGAGTTCAAGAAGTTGCGCGCCGAGCAGGAAGCCCACCCGATCGAGGCCACCGGCCGCGAATTGCGTGGCCTGTTCAGCTGGATCAAGGCTGAGGACGACTACACCGGGACCGCAGCCCGCAGCTGATCCTGCCGGCTGAGCGCCAAAGCTGGACCAAGAACGAAATGCCCGGGTCGACACATTGTCGACCCGGGCATTTGGCTGAACTGGTTTAGAAGGTGGCGCCGCCCTTGGACTTGATCCAGGCCTTGGAGTCCGCGGCCATCAGGAACACAATGATCAGGATCGGGATGACGAAGCTGATCAACGAACTCGGAGAGAAGTAGATGAACATCGTGATGATGTTGATCAGAATTGCTCCACCAGCCGTGGCAACCAGGATCCGGCTGTCCTTGCCGCTGAGCGCGATTACACCGCCCCAGATCATTGCCGCAGAAAGGATGAGCGAAAGGATCAGCAACGGTGTGTAGATTCCCGGCAGTCCCAAACTTGATACCAGTGAAAATGCGGCAATATTTGCGATCAGGCCGAGTCCACCAACGACGAAGGCCAGCACGGCGGCTGCAGTGATCTTGCCGGGGCGCTTATTGACGAAGCCGCCCGGTCCAACAGGTGGCATCTGCCCGTATCCCTGTGGTGCACCGTAACCCTGCGGTGCCCCGTATCCCTGTGGTGCGCCGTATTGCTGTTGGGAGGCTCCGTACTGCGGCTGCGGTGGCTGTTGGGACGGATATCCCTGCCCTTGCTGGCCGTAGGGATCTGAAGCCGGTGGGTACTGGGGATTTTGTGGCTTGGAAAGGTTGGGATCCTGGCCATACGGGGGCTGGGTCATACTGGACTCCTATTTCGAAGGCTGATTTGGCGGGCCATGACGGGCGGTTCCGTACCTGGTCGAACTGGACTGGTGTCGCAGCTTGATATGCGCAGACTACAAGTGGCTGCTTGATTGTCCACGCCTCAGAGCGACTATGTCTCGCAATTGGCACTTTTGGGTGCTAATACGCACGATTCGGGCCCGAAATCACGCTTCGGGGTCACACCGCGGCAAGGAAGCGGGTTGCGGGTCGCTAGCATTGCCCGGGCAGCTCAATCCCTTTTGTGACGTGACATTGCAACTCTGGATTCGAATGCCCCGCATTTTCATCACCCGTCCTCGCCCAGCTCGCTACCCACCTCGGAGTTGACCGCACGTGTCGCAGCCTGTCGTTTTGATTGCCGAAGAACTTGCTCCGTCCGCTCTGGAGGCGCTGGGTGACGGTTTCGATATTCGTCACATCGACGGTGCCGATCGCTCGGTGCTGCTGCCGGCGCTGGCCGACGCTGATGCCATTCTGATTCGCTCCGCCACGAAGATGGACGCCGAGGCATTGGCCGCGGCGCCGAAGTTGAAGGTGGTGGCCCGCGCGGGGATCGGCTTGGACAATGTTGACGTGCCGGCCGCGACCGCGCGTGGCGTCCTGGTGGTAAATGCCCCACAGTCCAATATTATTTCGGCGGCCGAGCAGGCCATCGCGCTTTTGTTCGCGGTCGCCCGGCGCACGGCCGATGCCAATGCCTCGCTCCAGCAGGGACTGTGGAAGCGGGCCAAGTACACCGGTGTTGAGATCGCCGACAAGACCGTCGGGGTGGTCGGTCTGGGCCGGATCGGACAGCTTTTTGCAGCTCGTATCGCCGCCTTCGAGACGAATGTCATTGCCTACGATCCCTACCTCCAGCCGGCTCGGGCGGCCGCGATGGGTGTCACCCTGGTAGACCTGCCGACCCTGCTGGTCCAGTCCGACATCATCTCCATCCACCTGCCCAAGACACCGGAGACGATCAACCTGATCGGCGAGGCCGAACTACGAACCGTCAAACCGAACGTCATCATCATCAACGCCGCCCGCGGCGGCCTGATCGACGAGCAGGCGCTCGCCACTGCGGTGCGGGAAGGTCGGGTGGCCGGCGCCGGCGTCGACGTGTTCGTCACCGAGCCCGCCACTGCCGATAACCCGCTCCTGGGCATCGAGAACATTGTTGTCACACCGCATCTGGGCGCATCCACCGAAGAGGCGCAGGACAAGGCCGGTACCGCGGTGGCCAGATCGGTGAAGTTGGCCCTGCGCGGCGACTTCGTTCCTGATGCGGTCAACGTCGCGGCCGCCGGCCCGGTCTCCGACGAGGTGCGGCCCTGGATCGCCCTGGTGTCCCGGCTGGGCACCATCCTCACTGCTGTCGGCGGTGGCGTCCCGTCCGAGGTTGTCGTCGAGGTCCGCGGCGATCTTGCCGATCAGGATGTGTCGATTCTTCAGTTGGCGGCAGTTCGCGGCATCTTCGGCAATGTGATCGAGGAGACTGTCACCTTCGTGAATGCCCCGAGCCTGGCGGCCGAGAACGGACTATCCCTGTCCGGCACCCAGACTCCGGAGATCGACGATTACCGGTCTTCGGTCACCCTTCGAGCGGCCATGTCAGATGGTGCGGCGCGGAGCGTAACCGGAACTCTTTCCGGTGCTCAACAGGTGGGCAAGTTGGTCGAGATCAATGGACGTCACTTCGACCTGCGCGCTGCCGGCAACCTTCTGGTGGTCGCTTATCCGGATCGCCCCGGTGTGATGGGCACCGTAGGGGCCCTGCTCGGGCAGGCCCAGATCAACATCGAAGCTGCTCAAATCTCTCAGGAAGTATCTGAACACGCCTCCATCATGGTGTTGCGGGTTGACGCCGTTCCGTCATCGGAGTTACTCGAACAGGTGGGCCAGGCCGTTGGCGCGAGTGCCATTCGAGCGATTTCGGCGCAGGGCTAGCCGCACGTCGCTGAGCGGGGCGGGTAACGTACGTCGAAAGGGCGCAGCGTCACCGGGGGTCGCCTCCAATCAACACTGCAGCCTGAGTGCCCTTACTCCGATGTGTTGTTTTCCAAATAGAAGCAATCGAGTTGGTACGACCGGGTGAACCCTTGGGGCCGGATCGTGTGACCTGTGATGAGGAGACTGAAGCGATGAGGTTGGCGGTCATCCCCGGCGACGGTATCGGGCCAGAGGTTGTGGCAGAGGGCCTGAAGGTTCTCACCGGCGTGGTTCCGCAGGTCGAGATCTCGACCTTCGACCTGGGTGCCTCTCGTTGGCATCGGACCGGAGAGTTGCTCCCCGACTCGGTGCTGCGAGAACTTCGAGGGCACGACGCCATCTTGCTGGGAGCAGTCGGCGACCCGACGGTACCCTCGGGCATCCTCGAACGGGGGCTGCTGCTGCGTCTTCGTTTCGAACTGGATCATCACGTCAACCTGCGCCCGGCCCGGCTCTACCCTGGCGTGGCCGGACCGTTGGCCGGCGACCAGGCCATCGACCTGGTGGTGGTCCGCGAGGGCACCGAAGGTCCCTACGCCGGTACCGGTGGTCTGCTCCGTAAGGACAGCCCGCACGAGATCGCCACCGAGGTCTCGGTCAACACCTATTTCGGTGTGGAGCGAGTGGTTCGGGATGCTTTCAATCGGGCGAACCGGCGCCCTCGCAAGCACCTGACCCTGGTGCACAAGACCAACGTGCTGACCTACTCCGGGCAATTGTGGTCCCGGGTGGTCGAAGAAGTGTCGATGGAGTACCAAGATGTTGCCGTGGCCTACTGCCATGTCGATGCCGCGATGATCTACCTGGTCACCGATCCGGGCCGATTCGACGTGATCGTCACCGACAATCTGTTCGGCGACATCATCACCGATCTGGCGGCTGCGGTTTCCGGCGGCATCGGGCTGGCCGCATCGGGAAACCTTGATGTTTCGCGGACCAACCCATCGATGTTCGAACCGGTACACGGCAGTGCGCCGGACATCGCGGGCACCGGCACCGCCGACCCGACCGCCACCGTGTTGTCCATTGCATTGTTGCTCGATCATCTGGGACTTCCGGACTCGGCCCGTCGGGTCGAGGCTGCTGTTGCCTTCGACCTGGCCACCCGCCAGCCGGGCTCTGTCGGTCGCACTCAGGCTGTTGGCGATCGCCTGGCGGCCCTGGCCTCCAGCTGACCCGAACTGCGCTGACGGCCGCCGCCCCAGTCGAGGGTCGGCGGTCGTTTTTGCCGGACGAGGGCACTGTGGCATCATCAGGCCCATGACACATAGTGCCGCCGCCGCCACCTTTGGTGGAGTCACGATTATTGATGAGCGCGTCAGGTAGCAGATCCTGCCCCTGATGCGCTGACCTCCCGTCCACCACGGGGGGTCTTTTTGTTTTCAGAGAGATACTGGCAGCACCGACTTTCTGGGTTGCAACTAATGCCTCCCGCCGAAATGGAGCGCAGTACAGAT
>JBBSUU010000102.1:0-8742 GCA_038234115.1 Mycobacteriales bacterium | reverse complement strand
GTCAGCGGGGCATTACGGTGGGACATGAGGGTCTCCTTTGGTGCGGTCTGGTGTTTAGTCGCTTCACACCAAACCAGGGAGACCCTCACCTATGCGATCACCACGCCCACCGGCGTGTCACCAACGTCCCTGGATACAACACCTAGCCCACACTGTGGTGTTCCCTCATTTTGGGATCCGGTCAGCGCCGGCGGTTAACTGCCCAGGTAGGTGGAATAGCTGAAGGTACTTGCCAGTACTGGAATGTGGTAGTGCGACCGGTCGCCATCGAGCAGAAACTCAATGGTGATACGTGGGTAGAACGCGTTGCCGTGCACCCTGGTGAAATAGTCCGTCGTCTCGAAGACGACCTTGAATCGGCCCGGTTCCAAAGGCGCGGAGTTCAGCGACGCCACCCGACCATCGGCGTCGGTGACACCGCCGCCCACGGTCGCAAAAACCCCGAAAATATCTGCCTCCCAAAGGGTTACCGGAATACCGACCGCCGTCCTACCGAGGACGGTATCCAAAAAATGAGTGGACACCCACTCGATCTTTCCCATCAGAACAGCCTCTCCAGTCGCAGCGCCGCAATCTTGCGCAGTTCACCGATAACGACATTGTGCTCGTCATCGGGCGTGTTGGTCATCCGCTCACGCAGTTTCGCCAACATCTGGCCGCCGGACAGGCCGGCCGCGCAGATCAAATAGATGTGACCAAAACGATTCTCGTAGGCGGCATTACCGGCGGCAAAGGCGGCCCGCTCATCGACCTGGACACCCGCCTGTTCCTGCGCCGACCAGGATGCCTCGGCCGAATCACCGGCAGGCGTTTCCCCGATTCGCGGATGCCGCGCCAGTGCGGCGGCCACTTCGGGCCACTGGATACGGGCCGACAACTCCTCGGCCGAAGCGAGCAGCGCCGAAACATCAGGCAATGGCCGCGCAGCCAGCATGGCGCTGACCCAGGTCTGGACATCCAGGCAGGCGCGGAGGATTTCCGCTGCCTGCGCCTGACTCAGCGCATTGAACTGGCTGATGTCCATTACTGGGGCTCCTTCGGAAATGGTTGGCCGACAAACTTTTTCAGGTCGGGGCGGCTCATTGACCGACCCCGTCCAGGGTGGTGTTCGTCAGGAGGCGGCCGGTAACGATCTCCGGTGTCAATCGGATTCCTCGCAACCAACAATCCCGGACCACCCCCCGCAGTGTTTTCCCCAGGTACGGCGTAATCGGGTGCCGATGTTTGATGTCGGCCGCCTGCACTAGGAAGGTTTCGTCGACGGCCATTGCGACCAGGTCGGCATCGGCTCCGAGGGTCAACCGACCCTTGTGCTCCAACCC
This sequence comes from Mycobacteriales bacterium, assembly GCA_038234115.1. GTDB lineage: Bacteria > Actinomycetota > Actinomycetes > Mycobacteriales > Nakamurellaceae > Nakamurella. Next base: position 7,420 of record JBBSUU010000102.1, on the reverse strand, counting down.
GATCAGGTCGGCCGGTCCCTTCGACATCCAGGCCAGCACCTGCGGCAGGTCGATTCCGCGCTCGTGCGCGGCTGCCCAGGTAGCTGCGAATCCGAACTGCAACCCGGCAACGCCGCCCCAGGCCAATCCCAGGTCACCGACGTCGGTCATCTTGAGGTCGGGGGTGGCCGGCGAGTGATCGGTGACAATGATGTCGATCGTCCCGTCGGCCAACCCGGCCCAGAGCGCTTCCGAATCGGTCGCGCCCCGAATCGGTGGGCAACATTTGAACTGCGGAGATCCGTCGGGGATGGCCTCGGCTGTCAGAGTCAGGTAATGCGGGCAGGTCTCGGCGGTGATCGGCACACCGACCGCTTTTGCCTGCCGGATCAGCTCCACTCCGGCGGCCGACGACAGATGCACGATATGCACTCTGCAGCCGGTGGCTGCGGCGGCATCGATGACCGATTGAATCGCCGACGCTTCGGCCGCGGCCGGCCGGGAAGCCAGGAAGGCGGCGTAATCCTGGCCCTTCGGAGCCGGCGCGTCGCGCAGCACCGCCGGGTCTTCGGCGTGCACCAACAGCAGACCGCCGAGCCCACTGACGATTCTCATCGCCGTTCGTAGTTCCGAACGGGACAGTGGCGCGAACTCCGGCACTCCCGAGTCCTGCAGGAAACATTTGACGCCGAACACACCGGCCGCGAACAGCTCCGGGAGATCCTGCAGATTCGTCGGTACCACACCACCCCAGAATCCGGTGTCGACCCGACATCGACCGCGGGCGGCCAGTTTTTTGGTGGCGAGTGCGGCCGCCGTCAGGGTCGGTGGAAGCGAATTCAGCGGCATATCGATGATGGTGGTGACCCCGGCAGTCGCAGCGGCGAGGGTGGCCGTGTCAAAACCCTCCCATTCGGTGCGACCCGGTTCGTTGATATGCACGTGGCTGTCGACCAAACCGGGGATGAGTACCTCATCGTCGGCCAGGGTATGCACGATGGTCGCGGCGATCTCGGTTGCGTAGTCCTCGATACCCACGATTCGCCCCAGCCGCACCACGACGGTGGCGCTGCGCTCGACGCCGTCGATGACGGCGCGTTTTGCATGCACGACAAGATCGTTGGACGACGGGTCGGCCTCGGGGGGCAGGGGGGCAGCCATCAGCTGAACCTAACGGGGATCCCAAGGGGCGAGGGCGACGGGGCCCTGAGTCGAAATTTCGGCACCCCTGGCAGCGCTTGCTACAACCAGCTCACCGGCGCGCCGGGTAAGTTCTCATCTCATGACCGATGCAGAACATCCCAGACGCGAAGTCCTCACCTGGGAGGGTTTCGGCGTCGCCTCTCGCGTGCTGGCCCAGACCATCGCAGACAGCGGATTCCAGCCCGATATCGTCATCGCCATCGCCCGCGGTGGGCTACTGCCGGCTGGGTCGCTGTCCTACGCATTGGGCACCAAAGCGGCCGGCACCCTCAACGTCGAGTTCTATTCCGATATCGAGGAAACCTTGCCCGATCCGGTGGTGTTGGAACCGCTCTTGGACACCGACGCGTTGCTGGACAAGAAGTTGTTGGTGGTGGACGACGTGGCCGACTCCGGCCGGACCCTGGCGCTGGTAATGGATCTGCTCCGGCCGCACGCCGACGAGGTACGCAGCGCCGTGCTCTACACCAAACCGCGAACCATCATCATTCCCGACTTCTCCTGGGGCGAAACAGATCTGTGGATCACCTTCCCGTGGTCGGAACAACCGCCGGTAACTTCGGGGCGCTAGCTTCCGGCCCGTCGAGGAGGGGGCGGGGATCCTGGTTCCGACTGAGGCAGCGGCAACCGGCCGCGCAAGGCGATTAATCCATCGCGGATCCGGGTCTTCACCGCATCGAGGGGAAGGGCCAGCAGGACACTCACCTCGCGGTACGTGTGACCGCCGAAATAGGCCAGCAGAATCGCTTCTCGTTGCAGATCCGTCAACGACGTCAGACCGATTCGGAGCTGCCTGATTTCGGCATTGGCTTCATGTTGCTCGGGCACCGGTTCCAAGTCAGGCAGGAAACCGGAGGTGGCGTCCGCCTCCCCCAAAGTCCGCGAGGCCCGCGACATCCGGACCCGATCCACGGCCTCGTGGTGGGTCATCGTCATGATCCAGGCCAGCGCTGATCCCTTGGTTTCATCGAACCCAGCGGCTTGGACCCAGATCTGCCGGAAGATATCCCGGGTGGCTGCTTCGGCCAGTGCGTGGTCTCGCAGGATCCGGTGGGTCAACCCGTACACCTGGCCGGAGCAGGCGTCGTAGAGCAATCCGAAGGCCGGCAGGTTCCCGGCGGCACAGCGCTCCACCAGGTCCTCGACGCGGATCGCCGACATCATGATGCGGCCGATCTGGGCTGCGCCAACGGCTGGCGTGTTTCCGCCCGGTCCAAATGCGGGTGCAGGAGCGCATCGACATTTTGTGCCGGTGCGGGCTTGCCGAAGTAAGGCCCCTGGCTGAGATCGCATCCCAGATCGGCGACGATGTCCCGCTGACCGCTGGTTTCGACCCCCTCGGCAACGAGACTCATACCCAAAGCGTGGGCCAGCTGCACGATTGCGTGCACCACTGCCTTGCTGACCCGGTTTGCCGGAAGGTCGGTGATGAAGGATCGATCGATTTTGATGATGTCAACGGGGAATCGTTTCAGGTAGGCCAGCGAGGAATAACCGGTGCCGAAACTACCCAGGGCAAGTTTGACACCCAGTTCTCGTAGCTTGCTCACAGCAAGAACTGCGTTTTCGCCGTGGCGCAGAAACACACTCTCGGTGATCTGAAGGGTAAGAAGTTCAGGTCTGATGTTGCTGTCCCCGAGAATTTTGCGAACTTGGAGCAGGAACGTATTGGACATGATCTGGCGCCCGGACACATTCACTGCCATCGTCACCGCCACCGCATCTAGGTTGCCGGCCCGGTTCCAGTGACCAAGATCGGTGCAGGCCCGGCCGAGAACCCCATTACCGATGTCGTTGATCAGATCTGACCGTGCGGCCGACGGGATCCGGGTGGCCGCCGGTATTTCACCCCGCTGTGGGTGCGACCAGCGCGGCAATGCCTCGAAACCGGTGATCCGGCCGTCAGAGGTGGAGACGATGGGCTGATATTCATTGCGCAATTCACCCCGGGTGGCCGCTCCCGGCAGGTCGCTCTCCAACCCCGACAACGGAATGGACAGGCGCTTCCGCTGGTCGGTGTCGAACACGTGCTGACGGCCGCCGCCGAGTTGTTTGACCTGATACATCGCAATATCGGCTTCGTGCAGGATCTGTTCGGACGTGTACTCGCCCCGGTCGGCATAGGCCAGGCCAATGCTGGCACTGATCGGTATCTCGACGTCGGTGAGCACATAGGGGCGGTCCAGGGCCAGGGCCAGACGGTTCCCGACTGCCGCTGCCTGAACCGGGTTCCGGATGTCTTCGCAGATCACCACGAACTCATCACCGCAAAGGCGGGCCAGGGTGTCACCCTCCCGCATCATGGCGCTCAGCCGAGCGGTGAGCGCCACCAGCAGTTGGTCACCCACCAAATGGCCGTAAGTGTCATTGACCTCCTTGAGCCGGTCGACATCGATGAACAACACCGCCGTGATCCGGCCAGTTCTTCGGCCATGTGCCAGGGCCTGATCAAGGCGTTGCAGTAGCAATCGGCGATTCGGCAACCCGGTCAGCCCATCATGCAGTGAAGCCTCTCTGGCGGCGGCCAGCGAAAGCTGGAGTTCCTCCCTGGTTCGGGCGCTGATCAGATATGCCGCGGCAACGTCTGCCAGCATTCCCGCCGCTCTCATCGCCGCTGCGGGAAGATCACCGGGCGTGCGGCGATACAAACCCAACGCACCCAACTGATCCGCGCCGTGACACAGCGGGAAGGTAAACACTGCTGCCAATCCCGCCGCGACCGCCCCCGGCCCGAACGCCGGGAAGCGGCTATCACCTTTGAAATCCGCACTGGATATCGGGTGACCGGACCTGGCAGCCAGCAGGCCGGGCCCCTCGCCCAACTCTGTTTGCAACTTTTCAAACCGCAATGCATCGGCATCGGAGGCGGCGATGTAGTTGGGCCGGCCGCCCTGCCCGATCAGGGTCACCCCGGCTGAGTCAAAGGGCAACATGTCCACGACCCGCTCGACCAAATGATCCAAGATCGCCTGGATCGGAAATTCGGTGGCCACCGCGGGAGTAAAAGCGGCCAGCACATCGGACATTTTGTGATCCATCGCGCTCATCAGGACACGGCTCCGCCATCAGGGAACGCCGGCAAGAAGTACGGCAGGGGTGCGCTCGACATCATGCTTTCCGCCCAGGAGTTCGAGGTCAGGAATAGTGGCGGGCGGCGCGCATATCACGCGCGGCAGCGCGGCCACTTCGGGCGGCGCAACCGTCCCCAAGGCCGGCTGTCGGATTCAGCAATGACAACATTAGCCTGATCGGGCGGCGCAGCCGTACAGCTGAATGACGAGGTGCCCGTTGGGCGCAGAGCTATCCGATCTCCTACTTCGGCTGCAGGACGTCCAATCCGCCCATGAAGGGCTGCAAAGCCTGGGGTACTCGCACGGATCCATCCGGCTGCTGGTGATTCTCCAGAATCGCGACGATCCAGCGAGTGGTGGCAAGCGTCCCGTTCAACGTCGCCGCCGTTTGCGGTTTGCCGTCCGCATCCCGGAAACGTACGTTGAGCCGTCGGGCTTGGAACGTCGTGCAATTAGAGGTTGATGTCAACTCACGATAGCTGCCCTGGGTCGGCACCCAGGCTTCGCAGTCGAACTTGCGAGCCGCCGAGGTTCCAAGGTCACCGGCCGCGACATCGATTACCCGATAGGGGATGTCCATCAATCCGAGCATCTCCTCCTCGTAAGCGAGCAACCGCAGATGCTCGGCTTCGGCTTCTTCGGGCTTGCAGTAGGAGAACATCTCGACCTTGTCGAACTGATGCACCCGCAGAATGCCCTTGGTGTCCTTACCGTACGAGCCGGCCTCACGCCGGAAACATGACGACCAGCCGGCATAGCGGATCGGACCGTCGTTCAGATCAAGAATTTCGTTGCCGTGATACGCGGCCATCGGCACTTCGGAGGTGCCCACCAGGTACAGATCATCGGCCGGCAGGTAGTAGACCTCGTCGTTGTGTTCACCGAGGAACCCGGTGCCGTCCATCGATTCGGCTTTGACCAGGACCGGTGGGATCATCGGCGTGAATCCGTGGGACAGCGCCTTGGTGATAGCAAGGTTGAGCATCGCCAGCTGCAGTTGCGCGCCGACGCCCGTGAGAAAGTAGAAGCGGGCGCCGGACACCTTCGCGCCTCGAACGGTATCGATGGCGCCGAGCTTCTCGCCGATTTCGGCATGATCCAGGGCCTCAAATCCCAGATCCCGCGGGGTGCCGACATGCTTGCGGACGACGAAATCCTCCTCACCGCCATGCGGCGCTTCGGGTGAAATGATGTTCGGGATTGCCTTGTGCGCGGCCAACAACTCGGCGTTGGCGGCGGATTCGATGGCGTGCGCGGCGTCAACCTCCACGGACAGTTCCTTACCGCGGGCCAGCAGTGCCGGCCGCTCGTCCGGGCCGGCCTTGCCCACCATGCGACCGAAGGACTTCTGTTCCGTTCTGAGCGCATCAGCACTGGCCACCGCGATGCGACGGGCCGAATCGGCTTGCAAGAGCCGGTCGATCACGGATGGATCGGCACCGCGGGCTTGCTGGGAGGTGCGGGCGAGGTCGGGGTTTTCACGAACGATGCGCAGATCAATCACGTGGGTCAGCCTAACGCTGCAAGTTCGCCGGCCCGACATCGAGCTTGGCGCCCGGCAGGCGCGGTGGGTGAACTTGCGGCTCGGGCAGGCATCATGGGGGTATGGCTCTGGACTTGGAAGACTGGGAATTCGAGGATCTGGTCAGCGAAGCGCTGGATATGATCCCCGAGCAATTCACCAGCGCAATGGACAACGTGGTGGTGTTGATCGAGGATCATCACCCGACGCAGAGTCTCTACGGGCTCTACCACGGGGTGGCCCTGACCCGCCGCACCACCCAATACTCCGGGCAGCTGCCGGACACCATCACCATCTACCGCCGACCGATCCTGGCGCGCTCGGGCACCTACGAGGCCGCCAGGGAACGCGTGATCACCACCGTCATCCATGAGGTCGCCCACCACTTCGGCATCGACGACGATCGGCTGGATGAGTTGGGCTGGGCCTGAGGGCCGATGCACCGCCGTCTGGGCAGTTTCGCTCGCGGCAGGATAACGTCTGTCGCGGAACTCACTCTCGGAAATCACGAGTCACCCCCGAGGTGATCGATCGAGCATTCATCACGGTGGAGCGAAGGGCTGTTCATGACCACGATTGCAGTTGTCGGCGAGATTGTCGCCGACGCCGTCCTCCCCGCGGACGGAATCCGCGATGGTGCCGCCCACCTTTCGGTCCACCCTGGTGGCGGGCCGGCCAACTTCGCTGTCGCCCTCGCGCGACTGGGAACAACTGCGCGGTTCGCCGGTCGAATTTCTAGCGGTGCCCTCGGACAGTTGTGCCAAGCCCACCTGGAAGCATCCGGGGTCGATCTTTCGGCATCGGTCAGCACCCCGCAACCGGCCACCCTGGCCATCGCCAGCCTGGATGCGGGTGGCGCCGCGTCCTACGAGTTCTACGTCAACGGCACCGCCGACTGGGATTGGACCGCTGAGCAGCTCGTCCCCCTGACCCGCAGCGAACCGGAACTCCCGGTCGCCATCCACACCGGGACCCTGGCCTTGGCCCTACAGCCATCGGGCGCGGTGATCGAGACCCTGTTGGCTTCGGTCCGCGGCAGCATCACGGTGTCGATCGACCCGAATCTGCGCACCCTGCTGGTTCCCGTCGCGCAGTATCGAGCCCGGATCGCGGAGTGGGCCAAACTCGCCGACATCGTCCGCTTGTCCGAAGATGATCTGGCGGATCTGTGGCCGGACACCACTCCGGAACAGGCCGCCCGCATTCTGCACGAGGACGGCGTCATCCTCGCCGTGGTCAGCCTCGGCGCCGACGGGGCATTCGCCTCCCTGCGGGGTGCGACGGTCCGGGTGCCGATCGCCGGCACGAGCGTTGTCGACACCGTGGGCGCCGGTGATTCCTTCCACGGCGGGCTACTGCATTTCCTGGGGCAAGCCGGCCATCTGGGCGGACGGCTGGAGAGCCTGACCATCGACGGGCTCCGGGAGGCCCTCGAATTTGCCTCGAGGGTGGCGGCCATCACGGTGTCGCGGGCCGGGGCCAATCCGCCGTGGGCCAACGAACTGAACTGATCCAGCGGCTAACGCAGGCTGTTGATGATGCCGTCGATCAGGCCGGCCTTGGGCGGTTTCACGGTGATCGAGCCATATCGCTTCAACCCGACAAAGATCAGGTGCAAGGGGGTTGGTCCACCGCCGCGAGTGGC
>JBBSUU010000101.1:0-8760 GCA_038234115.1 Mycobacteriales bacterium | reverse complement strand
CCCGCCGGTGGCAGGCATCTGGCAGTTGAGGTGGATCCACTGATGGCCAGATGCTTGGCTCAGCGGCTACCTGGCTTGGAAGTTCTCAACACGGACGCCTCCCAGATGGGGGTCCCGCTGGCAGCCAGGGGCATCGATCGGGCGGACGCGGTGGTGAGCGGACTGCCATGGGGGCTGTTCTCAGCCGCCACCCAACGAAGCATCATGAACCAGGTCCTGTCGATCTTGTCGCCGCAGGGATCTTTCACCACATTCGCCTACCGGCACGCGGCAGGTCTGGCTTCTTCACGGGCCTTCAGGCACCTGTTGGAACAGGTCTTCACAGACGTGACCATCAGCCCGGTTGTCTGGCGAAACTTTCCGCCGGCGTTCACCTACATCTGCCGCAACCCGACCCCCGAGCAGTGCACCAAGGATATCTCCGAGTCCGCTCACGCCTAAATGGGTTCAACACCTATACCTCGCTGCCCCTGTCTCGGGCACTACGTACCAGGCAGCGCAGGCGAAACCGCCGCCGAAGGTAGCCGAACTTTCACTACCGCCCCGCCGCCTTCCAGATTGCCTGCTTCTGCGCTCCCCCCGTGCGCTTGGGCGATGGCCCGCACAATCGATAAGCCCAGACCAGATCCCCCCTTGTCCCGGGAACGGGCTGTCTCGGCTCGCCGGAAACGTTCGAAGGCGTGCGGCAGAAACTCTTCCGGGAACCCCGGTCCGCCGTCGGCGATGTCGAGGATGAGCATCTGGTCGGCGAAGTGCGCGGTCAGCTGCACCGCACTGCCCGGTGGCGCGTGACGGGCGGCATTGTCCAACAGATTGTCCAGTAGCTGCCGAAGCCGGTCGGGGTCGGCCGTGACCACGAGCTCATCCGGAACGCTTACGATCACGATGATCCTCTTTGCTGCGGAAGCTTTCTCGGCCGCGGTCGCTGCGGTGCGCAGCAACTCTGGTAGCGCCACCTCGACCTTCCGGAGCGCCAGTTGTGCGTTGTCCAGTCGTGCCAGTAGCAGCAGGTCCTCAGCCAGGGCGATCAGCCGCTCGGTCTCGTACCCCGCCTGCTCGATCGCTTCAACCAGGTCCTCGCGACTACGGCCCGGTCGGGCGGCCAGCTCCAACTCCGTACGCAGGATCGCCAGCGGTGTGCGCAGCTCGTGACCGGCGTCGGCGACGAACCCGCGTTCTCGTTCCAGGGCCGCCTGCAGCCGCCCGATCAACGCGTTGAAGGTGTTGCCCAAAGCGGCGATCTCATCTCGCGTTTTAGGTACTACCAGACGATGATCGATGTCCCGGTCGGAGATCTCCGCGGCCTGCCGTCGCATTCGCTCCACCGGGCGCAGCGCCGCGCCGGCCAACAGCCACGCAGCCAGTCCTGCCGATACCGCGCCGATAGGGCCGCCCACCAGCAATGCGGTCTGAACACTGCTCACAGCTTCGTCGGAGACATCTGTATGCACACCCACTACCACCAACAACCGTTCGCCCCCAGACGAGATGGTGGTGGCCAGCAACCGGCTGCGGTCACCGTCGACGTTCGCAGTGAACGAGACCTCGGTGTCCAGCGCCTGCTGCCGCTGAGGGTCATCCAACAGCTTATCCGCGGCGGCGTCGTGCGATGCAGCTACCAGAGACCCATTTAGGTTCCATACCTGCACGATCTCGTCGGCTCGCTGAATTTGAAACTTGCCGGACTTCCCGTCCGGCTCCTGGAAATCGTTGCTGATTGCCGCCACCCTGGCCCGTAGTCCAGGGTCGAGGGAAGCATCCAGGCTAGGTCGCAACTGCCACACATACACCAGCCCGCCCACGGTGATAACCAGCGCGGCAGTGACCATGAACATCAACGCCAACCGCAGCCGCAGCGACATAACCGCTACTCGTCGCCGTAAGGTCGAGCATCGCCGGTCATGACCTCGTAGCCCATCGCGACGGGTTCGGCCAGCAACCGGTAACCGGCGCCCCTCACCGTCTCCAACTGGTCAACATCACACGGCCGGTCAATCTTACGACGAAGGTACAACACGTACTGGTCGACTACGTTTGATACGCCGTCGTAGGCCATATCCCATACATGCTCCAGGATCTGGGTCCGAGTCATTACTTCATCGGGATGCCGTAAAAAAAGCTCCAGCAGCGCGAACTCCTTCGCCGAAAGGTCCAACAGAGCGCCCCCGCGCCATGCCCGCCTGGACGCCGGGTCCAACCGCAGGTCGGCAACGATCACCTCATTTGGTCGCTCCACCACCCCGCGACGGATCAACGCCCGGACCCGCGCGGATAGTTCGGCGAAACTGAACGGTTTGGGCAAATAGTCATCAGCGCCGGCATCCAGTCCACGCACCCGGTCCTCGATCGAATCTCGGGCGGTCAGCATCAGCACCGGCATCCACCGCCCCGCCGCCCGCAGTCGACGGCAGACCTCCACCCCGTCCAACCCCGGAAGCATCCCGTCCAGCAACACCGCGTCATAGCTGAATTCGGTGGCTTGCCACAACCCATCCGTGCCGTTGAAGGCCACATCCACCGCGTAGCCGTCCTCCTCCAGCCCACGCTTGAGCAACGCCGCCATCCGCGACTCATCCTCAACCACCAGAATTCGCACAGACCACACCGTAGGCGGGCAAACATGAGAAGACAATGAGACTGCAATAAGCCGCACCCGGGCTTGACCCGCTGTAACGCGACGTCCGGGAGCCATCAGGACGCAACTACCGTGAGATTGAGCGCTTATGGCCCACCCGCGTCAATGGCAGCCGGGTGATGTCAGTCTCCTGACCCGCGCCTGGACCGACGGTTGCATCCAACATCCACAGTGCGCAGCAATAGCAGACGATCGTAGCCACCGTTGTGGGAGTTGCAGCCACCTCAAGAGTTTGCTGGCCTACCCCAATATTTTTCGCTGCTGCGAGCTGTATTGATCGCTACCCCTGAGATCATACCGGCGGTTGCCAGTGATGAAACACCAGCGACAAGGGCAGATCATTGCCCTTTCCTCGATGGCCATCCAACTCCCCGGAGCCCAAATGTCGTCTACGGATCCAGTCAGGCCGACCGCGACGCGTGCTTCACCGGCCTGTATCTCGTCCTGCACCGAACCGGGGTGAAAGTGCTCATCGTTCGTCCGGGAATCGTATGATCAAAGATGACAACCGGTCTCACACCCAGCCCGCTATCAAGCACACCGCAACAGGTCGCAATATCGACGGCTGATTCCGGGAGGTGATGCCGAGTTTGGGGAACAGCCGGTAAGGATGGCCGGCAACCGTGCGGTGCGAGAGGTACAGCTTCTCGCCGATCGCCCTGACGATCAGTCCCCGTCGGTCGGATTCAGATCTGAAAAGCGCTGCTGTCCAAGGGGTCGTCATGCGGTTGCCGGAAGCTCGGCGTCAGCAGGTCCGACAACTTTTTGGCGCGGCCGGTCAAAAATCCTTGGACACCGGCGCAACCGATCTCACGCACGGCCTGCAGTTCCGCAACGGTCTCAACGCCTTCCGCGATAGTCGTTTTTCCGATCGCGTGGGCCATGGCCTGGATTGCCGCCACAATCGCCCTGCCTTCCGTCGAGAGCACATTGGCGATGAAGGACCGGTCGATCTTGAGGACGTCGAACGGAAGCGACACCAGCCGGCTCAGCGAACTGTACTCGGTTCCGAAATCGTCAAGTGCAATCCGGATGCCGTGCGCCCGCAAGGTATCCAATGCCGTCCGCGCGTGCTCCAAGTTCCCAATAATCGAACCCTCGGTGATCTCCAGCGAGATTGCCCCTGCTGGAATGGATTGCAAAACGTCCAAAACCTTGCCGACAAATTCTCGATCGGTGAATTGGCGAGGGGAGACATTCACCGCGATCGGGCACTGCAGCAGCGCGTGGTCACGCACCGCCGTGCGCAGCACATGCATTCCGATCTCTGCCATCAGCCCCTGCTGTTCGGCCAGCGGTATCCAATCAAGAGGCTGATGAAGCTTGCCCAGATGCCGCCACCGGACCAGGGCCTCGACTCCGATGCGACGCATCGAGGTTGTCTCGATGACCGGTTGATAGTGAACTTCGAATTCGTCGCGATCGATGGCGCTTCTGAGCAGACGACCTATTCGGGCACGTTCGATGATTTCCTCCCGAAGTTCCGGTCGATAAAACTGGACCACAGATCTCAATTCCTGTGCCGAACTGGCAGCCATCCCGGCTCGCTGCAGGAGATCTGTAGCACTGCTCAGTCCGTCGCTGGTGGTGATCCCCACAGCGATCGTCACCTCCGGGGGAAAAATGACGGCGTGTCGCAGACGGTGGACCGCTTGCTCGACCAGCAGCTCTGCTTTCAGCTGCGGAGCGAGCTGCCGATCAAGTGTCGTCAATGCTATGAAGCTCCCATCGCCGACGCGCGCCACAACAGCATTGGCCGGTCGGGATGTTCGCAATTGGTCGGCGAAGGCACACAAAAAAGAGTCCACCCGACTGGTGCCCTCAGCGGCCCGGACGGCTTCCAGCCGACTCAATCGGACGGCGGAAACCACGATGACGGTCGCCGACTCTTGGCTCTCCAGAAGAGTTTGCAGCGCTTCGGTGGCCACCGCGGCATTGGGCAGGCCGGTGAGTGGATCGTGCCGCGCCTGATGATCGGCCACCCGCTCCGCCTCGCGCCAGCCGGCAACTGCTGACAACAAAGACCCTCGTGTGGTCAACACTCCGACGCTGCTCCAAACGGCCAAGAGAACGGCTGTGGGCAGCGTCCACAGCGTCGTCATGGCTTCTGTCAGGTCTCCTTGGCCGGCCGTGATCGCGATCGAAAGAAGTACCGACACGCTGACTGCGGCGCCGGCCAGCTGATATCGCTGCTTGCCCTCGACCATGAACAGCGCTCTGATGGTGTAGCCAACCAGGATCAACGCGCCAAGACCGGCCAATAGTTGACCGAGCGGACGAATCTGGGGCCAGCCCGATCCAGCGGTGAATCCAAAAGATAGGTCCCCGGCCAAGACAAATGATATCGGCAGGGCCAGCGACAGGATCATGGCCACGCGTGGTCCGGGCAGCTTCACCATGGCATTGAGTGAGCTCAGAAACAGAGCTGCCGTCACCCCGATGAAAATCGCGCGGACCGGAACCACCACCCGGAAGACATCGGCTGTCGGCAGGGCGAGGCCGACTGCACCGGTGAGCAGGGTGAGTGCAACGCTCCAACAGAGTGCACCGGTGACCCGCAGCGCCTGTTGATCCCGGTCCTGCCACCACAACCGCAGGTCGAGGTAGCCAATCGTTGCCATCGCGCCGGCGACAATCAGATGAAGGGCAAGCCACGCTGTCGATGACAGCGAACTTTCCACCGAGGTGCCCTCCCTCACCGCACGGACGCTTCCGCAGTCCTCGACACAATCACTCCAGCACGATGACGCGCTGGTACTTCGGGGTATTCAGTGCCCGTTGACGCCGTGAATCGTAACGCAGAGTGCTCGTTCGGTGACAGCGTAACGGCGGTAGTGAAATCCGACTTACGAAAAGGACGCTTCCTTGCGCCGGACGGGGGAAATCTGGCGTCGGATTTCCCTTCACCCGCCCGCCTGCGGTTGGCTGGAAACAGACCACTTTCAGAAACACCGATCGGAGCAGTTCACCGCATGAAGCACCGGGATGTCCTGCTCGCCCTGATCACCGGCCTTACTCTGACTCTCAGTGCCTGTGGAGCCATCGAGAGTAGCGTTCTGACTCTCGACATGGTTGCGGCCGACAGTTCCGCGCTCCCCACGAATTCAGCGGCCGGCAGTTCTTCGACCGGTCCTATGACATCTACTTCGACCGGTTCGAGTTCCGAAGCTGCGAAATCACCCTCGACAAGCTCGACAACCCCGACCGATTCCGGCGCGTCAACGCCACCTTCGAACACCACGGCGGAATCGGTCGCACCGCCATCGGATCCGGCGCCGGTCACTGTTTTGACGCTGTATTCGATGGGCAGCAACATCCGACAGGAACCGACCACGGACAGCATCGTCGTCGGTTCGGCCGGTTTCGGTGAAGAGTTGCTGGTCAGCGACACCGGACTGGGGTGGTATCAATTGGCCGACGGACGCGGTTTCGTCTCGGCCACCCTGGTCAGCACCGAACAACCAACACCCGAGCCGGTAGCAGCAGCCGCGCCGGCGGCGCAGGTTCCGGTGGCGGATGCGGCTGCGCAGCCCGGTCCGGCGCCTGCTGCCAATCCGGCGCCGGTGCCGGACCCGGCGCCGACACCCGCCCCGGCGCCACAGCCGGATCCGGCTCCGGCTCCAGCTCCGGTCGGGAATTGCCCCGCCGATCCGGGCGCCTGCAGCTATCAGCAGGGTGGTGACTTCGGCATCATCGCAGCCATCAATGCCGAGCGGTCCGCTGCCGGACTTGCTCCCCTGTCTGGGGGCGATTCAACGGCCTCCCAGAGCTGCGCGCTTGCTTCGGCCAGAGCCGGGAGCCTGAACCACTGCGGTTACGAGGCACTGTGGGGCGGCACATTTTCACCGGATGCCGGATCGGTGGTAGCTGCTTGGATGAACTCCTCGGGCCACCGTGCGATGTTGCTCAACCCGAATGTGACCTGGGTAGCCGTCGGGTATGCCACCCGATCCGACCAGTACACCGTTGTCGCGGCCACCCTCGGCTGATCGCTTCTGACAAAACCTCAACCCACTCGACCCACATGTGGGTTTCAGGCCGAAATTTGGGCGTCGATAGTGGTGGCCGACAACGCATATTCCGCTGCCATGGCAGCGGCACCGATCACACCGGCGCGACCTTCGGTGCGACTACTCACGATCCGTAGGTGCTGGGTGGCCAGCGGTAAAGAGCGTTGGTACACAACCTCTCTGATCCCGGCAAGCAAATGTTCGCCGGCAGCGGCCATCGACCCACCAATCACGATCACCGACGGATTGAGCACGCTGACACAGGCAGCCAGGACGCCGCCGATCTCTCGCCCGGCCTGGCGAACCGCGCCGATGGCGCGGACGTCACCGGACCTCACCAACTCGATCACGCCGGCACCAAGGCCGTCAGTCTGCAATGCCTGAGCCAGCGCGGCGCCACTGGCCACAGCTTCCAGACACCCGAAATTCCCGCAGCGACAGGGAATATCAGATCCACCAAGAACCGCGATATGACCGATGTCGCCGGCTGCTCCCTGGGCTCCGCGGGCGATTCGCCCATCGTTGATGATGCCGCTCCCGATCCCCGTTGCGATCTTCACGAATAGGAGATGATCAACCTCCGGCCACACCGAATTATGTTCCCCGAGCGCCATGATGTTGACATCGTTGTCGACCAGAACCGGTGCGCTGAAGGTGGTTTGCAGCCGCCCCGGGACATCGAACCCGTCCCATCCGGGCATGATCGGTGGGTTGATCGGCCGCCCGGTACTGTGCTCAACCGGACCGGGCAGACCAACACCGATACCAACCAGTTCGGCCGCGGACCGACCGGAACCAGCCAGTAGTTCAGTACCGATCCGCGCCACTCGGTCCAGGATCTTGACCGGGCCGTCACCGATTCGCATCGGCTCCCCGTGCTCCACCAACACATTGCCCACCAGGTCGGTGATGGCCAACCTGGCATGCACCGCGCCGAGATCGACGGCGAGCACCACCCGGGCCGCCGGGTTGAAAGCAAATGGGGCCGGCGGCCGGCCGCCGGTTGACGAGGCCTCCCCGGCAAGGGCAACCAAGCCGGAATCCAGCAGCTGTGCCACTTTTGCGGCCACCGTCGACCGGGCCAGACCGGTGCGGGCAGCGAGGTCAGAACGGGTGTAGAGCCGTCCATCGCGCAGCAGTTGAAAGAGATCTCCCGGGCCGGATGACCGGGAAATCGCCGTTGGATCGGAGTTCATGACGTCAGTAAACCACCCCATCCGTAGTTTAGCGATCGCCATTTGCCGGGTAGCCATTCGACTTTTGATTGACAATCGCCAAAAGGCCCTTTACGGTCCCTTCATGCGAGCCAATGATGACACGCCTCCCACCAGCGCTTCCCCGGCGACGGCCGGAGCCACTGCGGGTGCGAGCCTTCCGGTCGTGGACACCGAACCGGGGCGGCGCCCGGAGCAAACTCGAAACAACCACTCGCAGTTCGCTTATCGCGCCGGCATCATCGGCGGTGGCTTCATGGGAAGGGTGCACGCCCGAGCTATCCGAGTGGCCGGCGGTTCGCTTATCGGTGTCGTTGCCGCCACCCCTGAGAGCTCCGCTCGGGCGGCGAGTGAACTCGATGCCCGCGATCTGCAGCACTCCGCGCAAAGCCTGATCAACTCCCCCGATGTAGATGTCATCCATATCTGCACCCCCAACACCAGCCATGCCGAATATGCCCTGGCCGCGCTGGCCGCTGGCAAGCATGTGGTTTGCGAGAAACCATTGGCCACCTCTGTCTGCGCCGCAACGGAACTGACCGAGGCGCTGGATACCAGTGGACTCGTCGGCACCGTTCCCTTTGTTTACCGCTTCCATCCGATGGTGCGCGAGGCTCGCGAGCGGATCACGAGCGGAAGCATCGGCCGGGTCCATCTGGTGCATGGCAGCTACCTGCAGGATTGGCTGCTCCGGGCCTCGGACAACAACTGGCGGGTCGACCAGATCCACGGCGGCCCTAGTCGGGCCTTCGCCGATATCGGTTCGCACTGGTGCGATCTGGCCGAGTTTGTCATTGGTGAGCGCTTTGTTGGTCTCAGCGCCAGGGCCGCCACCGTCAACAATCGGCGAGGTGATTCCAGGACCCAGAATCCGGTCAGCACCGAGGACATCATGACCCTG
>JBBSUU010000100.1:0-8780 GCA_038234115.1 Mycobacteriales bacterium | reverse complement strand
TCGCCCCAATCTCCGTCTGACCAGCCATTAGACCTCTTCCGCGCTGGTGCGGGGGGTGCAGAGCCGTTTCAGGAGAGCAGCAGTCGTCTTCGCAGTTGCTGTAGAACAAGGTCGGTTCCGTCGTGATCCAGGTACCACCCGAGGGTTCCCTTGTTCCACTGGTCCCAGTGGTCCAATGCTGCATTGATGGCGTTCTCGTTGGCCTGCAATAGTTCTGGCGGCAGCGCCGAGAACCGGGCGTGGTAGCGCTGCGCTTGTTCTGCGTCCAGGTGGGCGTTCTGGATGTGCGTGCGGATCAGGCGCGGGATCAGATCTGCCAAGGCCCGCTGGGTGTGCAAATAGTCGGCCACCACCGTTTTCCGGTCGATGTCGAGGAGTCGAAGGACAAGCGCCACCGCGATTCCGGTGCGGTCCTTGCCGACCGCGCAATGCACCAGAATCGGCGCCGGCGCAGTTGCCACCGTCTGCACGAAGATCGCCAACCGAGGCTGTGCCTGCTGCAGTAATGACAGATACAGCGCGGCCAAGCCGCCTTCCTCGACAATCTCGGCGCTGGAGCGCGATGACCCCAGGGCCGGGTCCAGCAGCGGCAGATTGAGCACGGTGGAACCACCGGCGAATGGATGTTTCACCAGCTGCTCCGCCAGGCGGCGCAGATCCACCACCGTCGCCGGTGGCCACGCGATCCCGGACGGAGCCGCATCCAGCTCGTGCGGCGCCTCGGATCGCAGCAGCACGCCAGGCGCGATTTGGGGAGCCAACGAACTCACATCCCGCAAGTTCAGGAGGCGACGCGGGACTTGTTCGGAGAGGGAGGATCGTGGTTGCACGGAAAGCAACGTTACGCACGCCCGATGCATCCTTGATGGGGGACTGACCAGGTCGGCGCCTCACGGACCGGTAATGCTGGAAAGGCCGCTGTCGGGGCTCGGAGATATTCTCATCGGGTGAGCTCACAAGAATCAACCCCGGTCGCTGCGATCGACCAGGCCGACGCGGCTGTTATCGGCAATACCGATATCGCGAACTTGGATCAGGTCGCCCCGACCGACGCTGCTCGGCATCGGGTTCTCGTCGAGGAAATTACCGGACACCAGTTCCGTTACTACATGCAGGATTCGCCGACGGTCAGCGACAGCGAGTTCGACGCACTGCTCAAAGAACTGGAGTCTCTGGAGACCAAATGGCCGGTGCTGCGCACCCCTGATTCCCCCTCTCAGAAGATCGGCGGTACCTTCTCCACCGAGTTCGGCTCCGTCGAGCATGCCGAGCGGATGCTGTCGCTGGACAACGTGTTTTCCCTGGATGAGTTGTCCGCCTGGTTGGAGAAGACCACTCGCGATGCGGGCGGCCCGGTCAAATGGTTGACCGAGGTCAAGATTGACGGCTTGGCGATAAATCTGACCTATCGTGATGGTGTTCTGGTGCGGGCGGCGACGCGTGGCGACGGGCGCATGGGCGAGGACGTCACGATGAACGTGCGGACGATCGCCGACATTCCGGAGCGGTTGTCCGATGATGGTGGCCATGACATTCCGGCGCTGGTGGAGATCCGCGGCGAGGTGTTCTTGCCGTTGGCAGCCTTCGCCGAACTCAATACCCACTTGATTCAGGCCGGCAAAGATCCGTTCGCGAACCCGCGTAACTCGGCTGCCGGATCGCTTCGACAGAAAGATCCGCGCGTTACCAAGTCCCGAAAGCTCGCGATGCTGTGTCACGGTATTGGTGCCCGGGAGGGTTTTGAGATTACCGGCCAGTCACAGGCCTACGAGCGGTTGCGGGCGTGGGGGCTGCCGATCTCGCCGAACAACCTGGTGCTGGACCAGCCGGCGCAAGTGCTGGACCGCGTCGGCTACTGGGCCGAACACCGCCATGAAATAAGTCATGACATCGATGGTCTGGTGATCAAGGTCGACGAGGTTGCCACCCAACGTCGGTTGGGCTCCACCTCGCGAGCGCCGCGATGGGCCATTGCCTTCAAATATCCGCCGGAGGAGGTCACCACCAAACTCCTGGATATCAAGGTGAATGTTGGGCGAACCGGAAGGGTGACGCCGTTTGCTGTGTTGGAGCCGGTCTTCGTGGCCGGCTCCACGGTTGGCATGGCGACGCTGCACAACGGCAGTGAGGTACTGCGCAAGGGGGTGTTGATCGGTGACACGGTGACGATTCGTAAGGCCGGCGATGTCATCCCGGAAGTCCTTGGTCCCGTGGTTGACCTGCGCGACGGGTCAGAGATCGCGTTCCAAATGCCGACACATTGCCCGGAATGTGGCACCGAGCTCCGACCGATGAAGGACGGCGACGTCGACATCCGGTGCCCGAATTCGCAGAGTTGCCCGGCGCAGCTGCGGGAACGCGTTTTCCACCTGTCCGGACGTGGAGCTTTCGATATCGAGGGCTTGGGATACGAGGCAGCCGCAGCCCTTCTCGGTGCCGGCGTGATTCAGGACGAAGGCGATATTTTTGGGCTGACCGAGAACGAGCTGACCAAGACGGACCTCTTCACCACCAAAGCCGGGGTGCTGTCGGCCAACGGCAAGAAACTGCTGGCCAATCTTCAGATCCGCAAGCAGCAGCCGTTGTGGCGGGTAATCGTCGCGCTTTCGATCCGACATGTGGGACCAACTGCCTCCCGCGCACTGGCCCAACATTTCGGCCGGCTGGCACCGGATGACGGACTTCTCGAGTTGTTGGCTGCACCTGGAACCGGTAGGCCGGGAGGGGAGTTGCAGGAGTCCGGTGACCGGATCGATTCCGGCGACCGGATCGAGCCCGGCGACGTGGTCGAACCTACGGTCACCAGTGCCGATCCACCGCCGGCGACCACCGCACCCCTGCCGCCCAGCCGCTCGGAGTCGATCGCGCAGGCCTCCGAAGCAGAGATTGCCGCCGTCGACGGTGTCGGCCCGACAATTGCAACGGCGGTTGCCGAATGGTTCGACGTCCCCTGGCACCGGGAAATAGTCGCAAAATGGGCGGCAGCCGGGGTGCGGATGGCCGATGACGCGACCGAACGTGCAGAGCAGACCCTCGCCGGGCTCTCCGTCGTGGTGACCGGTTCGCTGCCCGGATTTTCCCGGGACGACGCCAAGGCTGCGCTGTTGGAACGCGGTGCCAAGGCCGCCGGATCGGTGTCTGCGAAAACAGCTTTTGTGGTGGTCGGTGCCGACCCGGGGTCCAAATACGAGAAGGCGGTGTCCCTTCGGGTGCCGATTCTGGACGAGGACGGTTTCAGAGTGCTGCTCAACGAAGGTCCGGACGCGGCCCGAGAGGTCGCAACCATCGGACCGATCGAGGAATAGTACGCACCGCCCGGAGAAGATCAGCCCGTGATCCGTGCGATCAACTTTGTCTTCGCGGCCGGCCATTCGTCGACGAGGATCGAGAACACCACAGTGTCCCGATGCGTGCCATCGGCCCGCACAATGTGTCGTCTCAAAACGCCCTCACGAATGGCGCCGAGCCGAGCGATCGCACCCTGCGAGCGGACATTGATGATGTCGGTCTGGATCTTGACCCGCCCAAAATGACACTGGTCGAAGGCATGTCCGAGCATGAGCAATTTGGACTCTGCGTTGACACGGGTCGCCCAGACCTTGGGGTTGTAGGCCGTCCATCCCAAGTGAGCACGTTCATTGTGCAGATCCAGGTCGCCCAGAGAGGAAGTCCCGACGATCTCGCCGGCGGCACCGAGTTCGGAATCAGCCACCAGACTGATCGTGTAAGGCATATGGGCAGCTTGGCCCAACCGTCCGGCGAACAAATTCCAAATGGCTTCCGGGGAGCGCGGGCGTCCGGCCGGACCGCCGCCGTAACCGGCGTTGTACACCCGGGCGTCGTCCAGGGCGGCAAAGAGACCTCTCTCATCACCGGGTTCAGTGGGATCCAACCGAACGTGGCGACCGACCAGCGCGCCGCTGGGTTGGGTCGAGACCATGGGGTTTTCTCCTCCTGGATGCCGTTGACAGAGTGAAGACCGGAAGATTCATCCGTAGACTCCCAAACGGTCAGTATCCATCCTGCGCACTGCACCCGTACATCCGCCCATCGACTTGTCAACGGTAGGCCCAAACCGAGGTCCGACGGCCCAGCGCCATCGGCAAATACCCGAAGGAGCAGTGCCCTGCGCATCGTTTTTGCCGGAACCCCCGAGCCGGCCGTTCCGTCGCTGCGGGCACTCCTTGCCTCCGAGCACGAAGTGGTTGCCGTCATCACCAGGCCTGCTGCGCGCTCCGGACGCGGCCGCACCCTGACCCCGAGCCCGGTCGCACAATTGGCCGCCGAGTTCGGCATTGCAACCCTGACGCCGACCAGCGCCAGGGATCCTGAATTCCTGCAACAACTGACGGAGTTGGCTCCGGCCGCGGCCGCCGTCGTTGCCTACGGGGCGCTGCTGCCGCAAGAGGTGTTGGACGTCCCCGCCAACGGATGGGTCAATCTTCATTTCTCGCTGCTCCCCTCCTGGCGTGGTGCAGCGCCGGTGTACGCAGCGATCAAACACGGCGACGAGGTCACCGGCGCCAGCACGTTCCGGTTGGAAGCCGGCTTGGATACCGGCCCGGTCTTCGGCACCGTGACCGAGACCATCGACCCGGGTGACACGGCCGGCGACCTGTTGGCCAGGTTGTCGCGGTCTGGTGCCATCTTGCTGGTCAGAACAATGGATGGAATCGCCGACGGTAGCCTGCGGCCCGTGGAACAGCCGACCGATGGCGTCAGTCACGTCGGCAAAGTGAGTGTCGCCGAGGCCGAAATCGATTGGCAAACACCAGCTTTCGCTATAGATCGGGCGATTCGAGCGCTGACGCCGGAGCCAGGTGCCTGGACCGGCTTTCGTGGTGTTCGGATCGGTATAGGGGCGGCGCAGCCGCTGCCGGCCGGGACGCAACCGCTGCCGACTCCGGACGATGCCCGGCCGCCGGCAGCGGCGGAACTCGTCGTCAGTAAAAAAGAGGTTTTCGTTGGAACCGCATCCGGATATATCCGGCTGGGAATGGTGAAACCAGCCGGCAAGAAACCGATGCCGGCTGCAGATTGGGCTCGCGGAGCCAGGGCCACCACCGGTGAAAGATTCGACTCGAACGTCAAGTCCGAGGTTCTTCGGTCCGAACAACCCACTGCGCCCGTCGTCTCCGATCAAGAAGAGCCCGGCGGTCCCGACGTCGCCATCCCATCGAGCAACAACAGCAATGAGGCAAAGGCATGAGTCGACCAACCGGACCGCAACGAAAAGGCTCCAACGGCCCACCGCGGCGGCCCAATACCCAGCAACCACCGGTCGCGGATGCAGCCCGACAAGCGGCCCTGGATCTTCTGACAGCGGTGCGTGCCGACGGTGCCTACGCGAACCTGGCGCTACCCAAGATTCTGAATGAGCGACGAATCTTCGGACGCGATGCCGGCCTGGCCACCGAGTTGGCCTACGGAACCTGCCGAGCAATGGGCCTGCTCGACGCCATCCTGGCGCACGGATCCGGTCGCCCGCTGGCCGATTTGGATGGAACGGTCCACGACGCACTTCGGCTGGGCGCCTACCAGCTGCTCCGCACCCGGATCCCCCCGCACGCAGCAGTATCTGCCACGGTCAATCTGGTCCGCACCGGACCGAAGCCGGGAGCTGCCGGATTTGTCAATGCAGTCCTACGCCGAGTCTCCGAACGCGATGAGCAAACGTGGGTGGCGTTGTTGGCGCCCAAGGTCGAGGACGATCCGATCGGCCATTTTGCCGTTGAGACAGCCCATCCGCGGTGGATCGCCCAAGCAATTTCCGATGCCCTGGGCGTCCGGCCCACGGCACCAGGATCCGCGGCCGATATCGAAGAATTGCACGCAGCTCTGGTAGCCGACGATCAGCGGCCCAAGGTGCACCTGGTGGCCCGGCCGGGTCGCATCACGGTCGAGGAATTGGTCGAAGAATCGCAGGGTTCGCGTGCGACGTATTCACCGTTCGGTGTCTATCTGACCGAGGGCGATCCGGGACGGATCCGAGCGGTTGCCACCGGTCGCGCTGCGGTGCAGGACGAGGGTTCGCAATTGGTGGCCATTGCCTTGGCTACAGCGCCGGTCGAGGGTTCGGACTCCCGTTGGCTTGATCTGGCGGCCGGTCCGGGGGGTAAGGCTGCGCTCCTGGGGGCGTTGGCTGCCCAACGTGGTGCGGCCCTGGATGCGGTCGAGATCACCGCGCACCGGGCCGAACTGGTCAAACAGACGGTTATCGGACTGCCGGTTACCGTGCACATTGCCGATGGTCGGGACTCCGGCCTGCCGGAGGCAAGTTTCGACCGGGTGCTGCTCGACGCGCCCTGTACCGGTCTTGGAGCCCTACGCCGTCGCCCCGAGGCCCGCTGGCGCCGATCGCCGGCCGATGTCGAGGAATTGGTGCAGTTGCAAGGTGAGTTGTTGGCAGCCGCGGCAAAACTCGTTCGGCCCGGGGGCATCATCGGTTACGTGACCTGCTCACCGCACCTGGCCGAGACCCGACAATTGATCCAGGACCGGCCGGCGGGCTTGGAACTGGTTGACGCCAGAGAATTCTTCCCCGGCGTACCGGCCCTGGGAGACGGGCCCACCGTACAACTTTGGCCGCACCGGCACGGCACCGATGCGATGTTCCTGGCTCTCCTTCGAAAGCGCTGATCCAAGGGGCCAACTAGGCTGTTCCACGTGACTTCCGCACCGATGATCGCCCCGTCCATCCTGTCCGCAGACTTCGCCAAACTGGGCGAAGAGGCAGCGGCCGTCCGCGGCTCCGACTGGCTGCATGTGGATGTGATGGACAACCACTTCGTGCCGAATTTGACCCTGGGTCTACCAGTGGTCAAATCGCTGATTGCGGCGACCGATATTCCCATCGACTGTCACCTGATGATCGACGATCCGGACCGGTGGGCGATTGGTTATGCGGAGGCCGGTGCCTACAACGTGACGGTCCACGCCGAAGCGGTGCAGAACCCGATTGCGGTGGCTCGAGATCTGCGAGCGGCGGGCGCCAAGGCCGGGCTCTCGCTGAAGCCGGGGACCAGCCTGGCGGATTGGGCGCAGGTGCTCGAGCATTACGACACCCTGCTGATCATGACGGTCGAACCGGGATTTGGCGGTCAGTCCTTCATCACCGAGATGCTGGCCAAGATTCGTCAGGCCCGAAAACTTGTCCAGACAGGTCACCTCAAGGTGTTGATCGAGGTGGACGGCGGGATTACCGCCGACACCATCGAGGCGGCCGCAGAAGCCGGGGCCGACTGCTTCGTGGCGGGTTCGGCGGTCTATGGGGCGGCCGACCCGAGACGAGCCGTCACCGAGTTGCGCAGGCTTGCCGCCGCGGCCGCAGGTCTCTGACAACGATTCGCACCCAGCGTGTCAGTGCGAGAAATCACAGCCTCGCCAGAGGCTGATCAACGCTCAGATGTACCTGGTCGCCGGTCCGATGAACCGGCCGGCCGCGGTCGTGGGGGAGGATGGAGGGGTACCCGAGGCGACCTTGCGAAACCGAGGGTCACCCGAACCATTACAGGGAACGAGAGGAACGTCGATGTTCACCGGAATCGTCGAGGAGCGCGGCGAAGTGGTCGCTCTCGAGTTGGCGCCCGACGGGCGGGATGCTCGGATCACGGTACGTGGGCCCAAGGTCACCAGCGACGCTGGTCATGGGGATTCGATAGCCGTCTCCGGAGTCTGTCTCACGGTTGTCGATCAGGCAGATGGCAGCTTCACCGCTGACGTGATGGCGGAAACCCTGCTGCGGACCACCGTCGGCGGGTTCAAGGCCGGCGATCCGGTCAATCTCGAACGGTCCGTCACGGCCGCAACCAGGCTCGGCGGACACATCGTGCAAGGGCATGTCGATGGCATCGGCCGGATAGTCGAACATCTGCATCACGATGCTTATGACGAGATCAGGATTGCGGTCGAAGCTGATTTGGGCCGCTACATCACGGGTAAGGGCTCCATTGCCGTCGATGGAATTTCGCTGACCGTCATCGATGTCGTCGATACCGCGGCCGGCACCGAGTTCACCCTGGGGATCATTCCGGAAACCAGGCAAGCAACAACACTGGGATCGCACCCGGTGGGGGCCGCCGTCAACATCGAGGTTGACGTGATGGCCAAGTACGTGGAACGACTATTGACAGCGCACCCGGGGCAAACTGGGGCACTCCTAGCAGGCCAAGAAAGCACGCACCCATGACACCAACGAATAGCGCGAGCCGCACCCGGACAGTGTCCGAGGCGCTCTCCGCCGCTGCCGGCTTCGATACCATCGAACACGCCCTGGCCGAGCTTGCGGCCGGCCGTGCGGTCGTGGTGGTGGATGACGAGGATCGGGAGAATGAGGGCGACCTCATCTTTGCCGCCGAACTCGCAACCTCCGCGTTGGTGGCCTTCATGGTGCGGTACTCCTCCGGCGTGATCTGTGTGCCATTGGAAGCCCGGGATTGCGATCGGCTCGAACTATCGCCCATGACGCGGGTCAACACGGATCCGAAGCAGACGGCATACACCATCTCGGTGGACAGCAAAATCGGTGTCAGCACGGGCATTTCAGCTGCGGATCGCGCACAGACCATCCGCGTGCTGGCGGAACCGAAGACGCAAGCCGGGGAGCTGAGCCGACCTGGGCATGTGTTCCCCTTGCGCGCCCGCGAGGGCGGGGTCCTGACCCGTCCCGGACACACGGAAGCAGCTGTCGATCTGGCGCAACTGGCCGGCTTGCGGCCGGCCGGCGCCATTGCCGAAATCGTGAATGACGATGGCTCGATGGCGCGACTGCCGCAGCTGCG
>JBBSUU010000099.1:0-8913 GCA_038234115.1 Mycobacteriales bacterium | reverse complement strand
GCCGGCGATGAAATCGTTGATCACCGGGATGTCCTGGCCGCCGACGATCCCTACTTTGGAACGGCCCTTCGCGTTTGGCAGCGAACCAGCTGCGACAAGCTTCTGGAGCAAATACCCCACCAGGTAGGAACCCTCGTTTTGTTTGAACGTCACGGAATAGACGTTCGCGCACTTGTTGGAGCAACCGATCTTTCCGGTGTAGTCCGGTGGCGCGTCGTAAACCCAGAACTTCTTATCCGGGTAGTCCGGAGCGACTCGGCCGACGTAGTCACTCATGCTGAAGGATCCGGCAACGAGGATGTCGTAGTCGTCACCGGCGGCGGCGTCGGCAAGGCCGGACTCCCAACTGCTTTCGTCGAAGCCAAGCTCCACAGTCTTTACCTGGTAGCCAATTGATTCCAGCTTGGTGAGGCCACGGTAGGCCGAGTCGATAAACGATTTGTCACCCAGCGTGCCATTGATGACGTACTTGATTCGAGTGCCGGATTCGGCGGCGGCAGGGGCCCCAGACGCGGACTCGGCTGGGCCGGAAGCTGCCGAGGTTTTGCTCGTGCTGGTCGAACTCGTGGCGGTGCTCGACGAGCCACAGCTCGCCAACAGTGTGGTGACAGCCAGGATCGCTGCTCCCAGGAGGATGCGGGGTCGGGTCACGTGCGCGGGGCTCCTTCGGTGGTTCGGGTATAGGGACAGAAGCGGGTCAGATGGAAGCCGAACGCTCGCGATGCAGTTGGGCCAGGATGGGAATGGTGTCGAGCTGATCGGGCTGAATCAACGACCAATCGACGCCGGCCGGCGCGGGATAGCTCGTCTGGGTGAAGATCGCTTCGTCCTCGGTAACCACCCAATGCAAAGGGGAATCGGTCTCTGTCATCGTGATTGCGTCGTCGGCGACGACGCTGAGCGGATGGACGGTACTGGCCACCATTGTGGCAGCGTCCACGACACCGTACTCGCGGAGCAACGCGAGTTCGAGATCAGCGAAGCCGGCGCCCTTTCCAGTTCGGCCGCCGTCACGGGTCACGGCGACGGAACCGACATTGACCAGATCGACCCTGGTCATCTCCTCGAAGGGCACCGGAACACCGTGGGCGATTGCGCCCTCCATGGTGGAGCCGGTCTCAAGGTCGACCCCCGCCGACTCGAGCTCATCCCGGGTAAGCCGAAGGAAGCACGGATAGACGGCGAGCCGAGGGTAGGCCATGTAGAGAACCTTGCCGTCTTGGAGCGCCCGCAGCCGAATTGGCTGTTGGCACGTGTCCGGCGTGCATTTCACAACGAGAGCTGCCTCCCACACCGGCAGGGATGCCAGCCTGGCGGCCGCGGCATCGGCGCCCTTGAAGTCCGGAATCGCGTCGTGCGGGTCTGCGTGAACCGCATCAGCTTCGAGCAGTGCAGACCAGACTTGTTCGCGCAGAATATCTTTCGCGCTGTTTCGGCCGCGCCACTGATGGTCGGGCTTGGATTGGGTGGAGGACATGACGAGTACGCTAAACGATTAGAACTCCAGAATCAACGTTTCCTGCAACCGTCACCCATAGAGTCGAACCCTGAGGCCTAGAGAGGGAGGTCCGGTGTGAACGCGCCGATCACGCGACGAGCCACCCTTGCCGACGTCGCCCGGCTGGCGGGCACCTCCACGGCCGTTGTCAGCTACGTGATCAACAACGGACCCAGACCGGTCGCTGCCCCCACAAAGGAAAAAGTGACCCGGGCGATCGCCGAGCTCGGATTTCGACCGAGCCGCGCGGCTCGAGCCCTGCGTGTTCGACACAGCGAGTTCATCGGACTGATCGTGCCCGGTACGAGCGACCCATATTACGTACAGCTCGGACACGCGGTGGAGGCGGCGGCGAGTCGTCGCGGTTACCTCACCATGACCGGCAACTCGGGGTTCCGCCCAGAGCAGGAGGCGGCCCTCCTGAAGGCCCTGATCGACGAAAACGTCGCTGGGCTCGTAATCGCTGGGCTCGGCAACTCGCAGGACCT
Source organism: Mycobacteriales bacterium (assembly GCA_038234115.1). GTDB lineage: Bacteria > Actinomycetota > Actinomycetes > Mycobacteriales > Nakamurellaceae > Nakamurella. Next base: position 6,927 of record JBBSUU010000099.1, on the reverse strand, counting down.
GGACCAAATTCTGATGTCCGGTGGTACCCGGGCGATCTTCATGCACCATCGCCCGGACAACCTCACCGGGTCATTGGTGACCGTGGACAACAAGGGATGGGCCCAGCGAGCGGTCCAGCATCTCACCGAACACGGTCATCCAAACGTGGCTTGCCTGACCCATGAGGACGATGCCGGGCCCGTAGGCGAACGATACCGCGGCTGGCAGTCCGCGATGCGTGCGACCGGAGTAGGTGAGAAGCAGCTCAAGGCGTGGACCGTCCGTGCACCAATAGATCGGGCCGGTGCCTCAGCGGCAGTGGGGGACTGGTTGCTCTCCCCCGATCGCCCCTCGGCAGTGTTCGTGGCCACCGACGAGCAAGCATTCGGCCTGCTCCACCGAGCCGCACTGGTCGGGGTGCGTATCCCCGAAGACCTGGCGGTGGTTGCGTTCGACGGCGTCAAGGAGTCGGCGATGACTGTCCCGGAATTGACCACCGTTGAAGAGCCCTTCACCCGGATCGGCGAACGCGCGGTGCAACTCCTTCTCGACGATGCGCCGGGTGAGCCGACCGAGCTTTTCGACTGCAGATTGGTCCGTAGGCGATCCTGCGGCTGTCAGTGAGCTCGCGCCGGACAGACTCCGATCCCCGGACAAAAGTGGTTTAGGCTGGCGTGGCAGCTGTCATGGGCCTGGGTCCTCCCGAGAATTTGGCCGGACGGCTTCCCTGATACCCCGAGCACCCGCCGGGCCTGTCTGGGCCACCGCGCACGAGAGCAGTTCCACCGCATGTCCCTCTGGCGTCGACCCGAAATTCGCCGACTTGTCCTGGTCGGCATCCTGGCATTCAGTAGCTTCTTCCTGACCCTGTCATCCCTCCCACTTTTCGCTGTCGCCGGCGGCGCCAGTGAGGGATCCGCAGGTCTGGTGACGACTGTCATGTTGGCCACCACGGTCGCCACCCAGCTGATCGTTCCGACCTTCGTCCGCAAATTCGGGCTGGCCACCACGCTCACGATTGGGCTGGTGGCGCTGGGCGGCGCCAGCCCGTTCTACCTGATCAGCAGTGATCTCCGGTGGCTCCTGGTGGTATCGGCTGTTCGCGGAATCGGGTTCGCCGTGATCACGGTCTTGATGCCGCTGGCGGCCACCGCCATGGTCCCGAAGCGGCAGCGCGGCGAGGTCATCGGCATTTACGGCCTGGCCATTGCGGTTCCGAACCTGCTCGGGGTACCGATCGGGGTCGCTCTGACCACCGCCAATCAGTTCGGTTGGGTGGCCATCCTCGGCGCCGGGCCGTTGTTGGCCCTGGTACTGGTACCAGGTTTCGCGAAGGTCGAACCACATGACACGGAAGAATCGGCGACGCCGGCGAACGGCAACCTGGGATCCACCCTGAAGTCCATCGCCGGCGTCACACTGGTGTTGCTGACGGTCACGCTCGCCGGCGGCGGCGTCTTCACGTTCCTGCCGATCGTCAGTAGCAGCGGCGTTATCGCCACCATCGGTTTGCTTATCTTCGGACTCTCCTCGGCAGTCAGCCGGTGGGTCTCCGGCTTGCTGTCCGACCGGATGGGGAGCCGCATTCTGCTTCCTGCCACGCTGGTTGCGGGCGCCGCCGGCATGGCCACCATGGCGTGGGGGCTGGGCACAGATTCCGGGGCCTTGATCCTGCTCGGCGCGCTGGTGCTCGGCGCCGGCTACGGAGCGGTCCAAAATCTGACATTGCTGGTGGCCTTCGAGCTGGCCGGCCCGGGACGGCAAGCAACGGCCAGTGCGACCTGGAATGCGGCCTTCGATTCCGGGACGGCTGTCGGCGCCTTGTTGATCGGGCTGGTTGCCAGCGCCGGCGCCGGCTTCCCGTGGACATTCTTCGGTTGCGCGGTGCTGATCGTGGCAACTGTTCCGTTGGCGATCCGGGCCGGACACAAACTGGGGTCCTGAAAGCCGGCGCTCGCGCAACACCTGAGCTCAGGACTGCCATGCGGGGTGGAATATCGGGTCCACCCCGGGGTGGACCCGGCGGATAGAGTTGCCTCGCCATGACAACGAAGCCGACCGCCGTTTCCTACCCCACGAACTACCGGGGAGTTCTTCGGTACGGACCGACGGTTCGGCCATTTTCGGCGGCGCTGATCGCTCGGCTTCCGATCGCGATGGCGCCGCTGGGCATCATCCTGCTGGTTCAGGAGGTACGCGGCTCCTACGGGATCGCCGGTATCATCACCGGCGCATTTGCGGTGGGAACAGCTGTGGGGGCGCCCATCTGGGGGCGCCTGATGGACCGGTTCGGACAGGCGCGCGTCATCCTGCCGATCGTATTGATCAGCGCCTCGTTCCTGGCCGCGGTGGCACTGACCACGGTGGCCGGCGCCGGCAATGCGGTTCTGCTGAGTCTGGCCTTCTCGGCCGGCGCAACATTTCCGCCGTTCTCTGCTGCGATGCGCGCCACCTGGCGGATGGTGTTGCCGGAGGGACCGGGACGACGAGCCGGCTATGCGTTGGACGCGGTCGCGGTCGAAACCCTTTTCGTCGGTGGACCTTTGCTGCTATCCCTGCTGCTGATCGTCACGCCGCCGGTGGCGCCGCTACTCATCACTGCGGGCCTGATGGCGGCCGGTGGAATTGCCTACTGCCTTACCGAACCGGCTCGCCGGCGGGTGCTACCCAGCGGGATGTCCAGTGGGCTGTCAAGTGCGTCGACAAGTACTTCCAAGGATGGCTTGCCGCAGACTCGGCCGCGACGGCAGGGTTTGCTGAGCGTGATGGCGCCGGGTCTACCGGTGGTGTTTTTCATCATGGCCGCGATGTCGATCGGGTTCGGGGTCATCGACACCTCGCTGGCCGCCGTCGCGCGGGAGATTCTGGGCAATCAGAATCTGCTGGGCGTCCTCTTCGCGGCGATCGCGGGGGCCAGCGCGATCGGCGGACTTCTGTACGGTGGCAAAGCTTCTCACCAGCATGATGACCGACGTCTGGCCATCTTTCTCGGCGTCTTCACACTCGGGTTGATCCCGCTTCCATTCCTACTGGCCAGTGGTGCACCGCCGCTGTGGGCGGTGCTGCCGCTACTGTCCTTGGCCGGCCTTTCGATCGCGCCGAGCCTGATCATTCTGCAGAATCTGGTTGATCGACTCTCACCGGTCGGCCGAAATTTCGAAGCCCAGGCCTGGCTCTCCACGTCCAGCACGACCGGCGGGGCAGCTGGTGCTGCCGTCGCCGGTCTGCTGATCGACACCTTCGGGGTGCCCTGGTCTTTCGTGGGCGCAGCCGCCGCGGTACTGCTCAGTTGCCTGCTGGCCGCGCAGCGACTTCGTTGACGCACCGGTTGCGTCAGGCGACGAGGACATCCAGAGAGACCTCGATGTTTCCGCGGGTGGCGTTGGAGTACGGGCACACCTGATGAGCCTGCTCGACCAGATCGTCGGCTGTTTGCTGATCAACTCCGGTCATTTCCACGTGTAGAGCCACTCCCAGCCGGTAGCCGACCCCGGATTCATGCTGAGCGATGCTGACATCGGCCGTTACCGCCGAATCAGCCATCGGCGCCTTGGCCGTGCTGGCGACGCGCTTCAAGGCGCTGTGAAAGCAGGCCGCGTAACCGGCTGCGAACAACTGCTCCGGGTTGGTCTTCGCTCCGCCGGCGCCGCCCATCTCGACCGGAAGTGCCAGGTCGAAATCGAGAATGCCGTCACTGCTGCGGGTGTGGCCCTTGCGTCCGTCGCCGGTGGCGGTGGCTGATGCGGTGTACAGAGCTTGCATGGTGATGCCTTTCGTTGGTGCGGATTGGTTTCAGTTTGCCTGGCGAAGAGATTCCGTCAGGGCATGGAGTTCATCGAGAAGAGTTTTGGCTTGGGCCCTGCTGACCCCGGCGCAGCCGGCGATCTGCTGCGGTACCTCCCGGAGCTCGTCGTGCAGGCGCTGTCCGCAGACGGTCAGGGTCACCTCGACGACGCGAGCGTCAGCGGTGCTCCGGGACTTCATGACGTGCCCCGCAGTCTCGAGTCGGTTCAGTAGCGGCGAAAGCGTGCCAGAATCCAGATCGACCTTGGCTCCGAGTTGCTTGACTGTCAACGATTTGCTCTCCCAGAGGGCAAGCAGGACAAGGTATTGCGGGTAGGTCAGGCCGTGCGGCTCGAGGAGCCGGCGATAGGCGGCCGTGAAGGCGTGTGCAGTTTTATAGACCGCCGCGCACAGCTGGGAGTCGAACACGGAAGCGGTCATACCTGATAGTACACAACTTAGTTGTGCACAATCTAGTTCGGAGTTGATTCAACTGGTAGGTGTCGGTGATCGGGTAAAGGATATCGGGCAAGACAGTCACCGGACGCCTCGATCTCGCTGCCTCCGACGCACGGGACACCGAGACACTCGCCAAGTTCTATGCCGATCTCACCGGCTGGAAGATCACCCGCAGCGACGGCGGCTGGATCAATATCCGGTCTTCCGGCGGCCAGCAGGTGCTTTTCCAACCGGTGGACAGTCACGTTCCGCCGCAGTGGCCCGGCCAGGAGCGCCCGCAGCAGTTCCATCTGGATTTCCAGATCGAGGATTACACCCCGCCCCAGTTCCCGGACCCGGCGCATCCCCAGCAGGCGCATTTGGACATCTTTGTCGATGACCTGGGTGCCGCTGAGGCACGGGTGCTGGAACTGGGCGGGACCCGGTTGGAAAATAGCGGCGAAACCTTCCGAACCTTCGCGGATCCGGCCGGCCACCCCTTTGACCTGACGCACTAAACGTCGCCCGTTTGCTCCGAAGTCTTTTTTTCCCGCCATTCCCGTTCGAACGGCAACCGCCAGGCGTGGGGGGCGACCAGCTGATGGATCGCGTTCGGTCCCCAGGTTCCCGCAGCGTAGGTCTTCACCGGAGGCGGATCTTCGAGCAGCGGAATGGAGCATTCCCAGAGTCGTTCGATGCCATCAGCCGTGGTGAACAGCGTGTGGTCGCCGCGCATAGCGTCCAGGATCAAGCGTTCATAGGCCTCGAGAACGTCTGCTGCACGCTCGGTTTCCTGGGTGGCGAACTGCATGGACAACTTATCGAGCCGCATGCCCGGGCCAGGTCGCTTGCCGTAGAAGGACAATGACACCTTCGACGCATCAGCCAGATCGAAGGTCAGGTGGTCCGGCCCCTGGGCGCCGACACCGGAACCGGCCGGGAACATTGACTTGGGTGCCTCGCGGAACGCGATCGAAATGATCCGTTGCCCTTGGGCCATCTTCTTGCCGGTGCGCAGGTAGAACGGAACGCCGGCCCAGCGCCAGTTGTCGATCCGGCACTTCAGCGCAATGAAGGTTTCGGTGTCCGAATCCGGCGCCACCCCCTGCTCATCGCGGTAGCCGCCGTACTGACCGCGAACCACGTCGCTCGGTTTGATCGGGAGCAATGACCGGAAGACCTTGTTCTTCTCCTCGCTGATCGCGCGCGGCTCCAGGGCGGTCGGCGGTTCCATCGCGACGAAGGCGAGGACCTGGAACAGGTGGGTGACCACCATGTCCTTGTAGGCTCCGGTGGATTCGTAAAATTCGGCCCGTCGATCCAGGCCAAGGGTTTCCGGGATGTCGATCTGAATGTGATCGATGAAGTTGCGATTCCAGATCGGCTCGAAAAGGCCGTTGGCGAAACGAAAAGCCAGAATGTTCTGGGCTGGTTCTTTGCCCAAGAAGTGATCGATCCGGAAGATCTGGCTCTCGAAGAATGTTTCGTGCACCTGATCGTTGAGCTTGATGGCGCTCTCCAGGTCGGTACCGAACGGCTTTTCCATGACCACCCGAGAGCGCTCGACCAGGTTGGCGTTCTTGAGCATGGTGATCACCGAAAGCGCCGCCTTGGGCGGCACACTCAGATAGTGCAAGCGGCGCACCTCCGCACCGAGCTCGTCCTCCGCTTTCCGGACGGCGGCCGCCAACGCTTCCGGGCCGGCGCTCTGCGGCACATAGTGGATTTTGCCGGCGAACGCCTCCCACTGTTCGGTGGTCAGTTTCCGGGTGCTGAACTCGGAAACGGCCTGACGGGCGAACTCCCGGAACGCGGCGTCGTCGTAGGGCTCCAGGGAGGTGCCGACGATCTGAATTTCCGGGGCCAGCGCCGACAGCTCGAGGTGCGTCAAACCAGGTAGCAGTTTACGTCGGGCCAGGTCACCGGTGGCGCCGAAGAGCACCACCACGTGCGGGGCGATGTGTTCCAGGGCACTGCGCGAGGGCCGAGAACCCGGAGCGGGATAGGCAATGCTTTCTTCGTTTGAGATCACCATCCGCAGATGATCCCATCAATTGATGACATCTCCGTCACCAACGTGCCCGGTCCAGCTATGCATTTCCGGCCCGCTTGCACATCGAAACTACATTTTCCCGAGGCCGGGTGCCGGCGCGTTGATCAACACCTGCTCGTACTGGGCCTGCCGGATGCCATTGACGAATTCGGCCGCATCTTCTCTGTCGCGTACCACCTTTGACACCACCACGACTGCGAACATGGCCGACAGCAGGCCCATGCCGATGGTGTAACGCTGTTGCACGGTGATCTCCAACAACATCAGGTTCCCGATGTTCCAGATGGCCGTCACCGCAAGGAAAGCGATCGAAGCGCCGAAGAATGCAGAGGTGTTTTTGGAAACGACCTTGGGGTTGGACATGAGGATTCCACTTCTGAGTTGTATTGGGGTGAGGGGGATCTCGACACGTTGCTGGACAACCTGCTGGATCAACGACAGCGCTGCTAAGGGGTGTCGGTACCGATTTTGCGGCTGATGCGGGTGGGTTTGGCGGCCCGGCGGTGTTTGGACGGCACTACGGCCTTGGCCATCGCGTGGCGCTTACCATCGATTTGATGGACCTTCAGCACCTGTTCGAGTTTGGTGTGTCGGATCCGGCTGGCCTGCTTACTGATGCCTTGGGCTTCCCCGATATCGCCGTAACTGGCCTGGGGGAACGAGTTCCGAAGTG
>JBBSUU010000098.1:0-8920 GCA_038234115.1 Mycobacteriales bacterium | reverse complement strand
TCGGTGCCCTGGCAGCTGTCCTCCTCCGACGCGGCCGCTCAGCGGATCAAAGATCGGGCCGACAGAGAGATCAGCCCGGCCGGGCGGCGCCGGGCGGCGTCGCGGATGGATGAGAATGAAGAACAGGACGATGACTGATCCGCTGCCGACGCTGAAAGTTGCAGTTCCGAAATTGTGAGGATGAAGGAGATGGCCGGCGGCCGAGCGGTACCCATCCGAAGTGCGTTTGCCGGGCTTCAGGTCGGTGATGTGGTGCAGGTGACGGTCGGCGCGGTGGCGCATGGGGGTCACTGTGTGGCGCGTTATGACGGACGCGTGATCTTTGTGCGGCATGCGCTGCCGGGGGAAGTTGTCCTGGTCCGGGTGACCGAGACCCGCCGTGATTCCTTCTGCCGCGCCGACGCTGTCGAGATTCTGACGCCGGCTCCCGGACGTCGCGAAGCACCCTGCGCACACTTTCGCCCCGCCGGCTGCGGAGGCTGCGACTTCCAGCACGCGGAGCCGGCACTACAACGTGAGCTCAAGGAAGCAGTGGTTGCCGAGCAACTGGAACGCCTTGGTGGTGTTGATGTTCCGGTAGTGGTCGAAGAACTCGACGGTGGCGAATTCAACTGGCGCACCAGGGTTCGCTGGGCGCAGGATAAGACCGGGAACATCGGCCCGCGGATGAGCCGCTCGCACGACGTGGTGCCGCTGACCCTTGCCGATCCCTGCCTGATCGCAGCACCCGGCCTCACCGAACTGGCCCTGGACCCTGCAGTATTGAAGATGGTTGCCGAGGCGGCCGCGCCCTCGCAGCAGGTACCGGGGGAGCGACCAGGCGTCAAGCGTGGGCACCGGGGCGGTCGCGGAAAGAGCCATGGCCAGCCGCTGAACAAGCGTCCGGCATTACGGGGTCGCGGGTCGGAGATGCCGGAAGTGACCCTGACCGCCGGGGGCGATGGTTATCTGCATGCCACCGCCGGGCCCGCCAATGCGGTTTTCGGCCGGGCCGCCCCTGCCGATCAACCGTTGTCCGAACCATCGAATGCAGGTCAACACCGCATCACCGAAACCGTGCTCGACCGCACGTTCCAGGTGGCCGCCGACGGCTTCTGGCAGGTCCATCCGCAGGCAGCCCCCACCCTGGTGGCGGCTGTCCTGGATTTTCTGCCGGACATCCGCGGCGGCGTCGCGTGGGATCTGTACGGCGGGGTCGGTCTGTTCGCCGCGTTCCTTGCAGCGGCGGTAGGTCCGCACGGCAGTGTGGTCACGGTGGAATCCGACGCCCGGGCCGGCGCGCTGGCCGCGATCAATCTGGCGGACCTCCCGCAGGTCCGAGTGCTGCCTGGTCAGGTGGAGGAAGTGATCGTGGGGTTGGAGCGCACGGCCGATGTCATCGTGTTGGACCCGCCGCGTGCCGGTGCGGGCGCTGTGGTGTGCAAGGCGATCGCGGACCAAGATCCGGTGGTCATCATCTACGTGGCCTGCGATCCGGCTGCGTTGGGCCGCGACACTCGGACCCTGACCGACCTGGGCTACCGGCTGGCCGAGCTACGGGCCTTTGATGCATTCCCGCAGACCGCACATGTCGAATGTGTCGCCCGCTTCGTCCGAGCCTGAGAAACCGGTACGCCAGTTTTGCAGTGATTTTTGCCGACCGTGGCATTCTTGGGGTCGATTCCGGCGCCGCAGTGATTGTCACCTGGCGGCGCGATTTGGCGGTCAGCCGCGGGACGGCATCCCGGTCAGCTCGCTGTGAGCCGTTCATTCTGCCAGGTCAGCAGGGCTGCCGGGTTGTTCGTGATGATGCCGTCGACGCCGAGTTCGGTCAGCTCCGCCCAATCCGCCGGGTCGTCGGCGGTGTAGATCACCACCGAAATGCCGGCTGCCTGCAACTGGGCGACAACCTGCGGACTCTTGCGCAACTCGGTGTGATCGGGGTTGTAGGACACCACATCCAGCTGTCGGCAGAAGGCGACCGGGTCATCGTGGATGGTCTCGACCAACAGTCCCAACGGTGCCCCGGGGAGCAACCGGCGTAGGTCCTGCAGCGCCCGGGTCTGGAAACTCTGGAGGAACACCCGATCATCGCTGCCGGTACTTTCGATCACATCGATCTCGGCGATCAGCGCTTCGACCGAATGTTTGCCCTTGATCTCCAGCAATACCCGGGAGTCGGTCGGCATTTCGGTCAAGAGCTCGCGCAGTAGCGGAACCGGCGTAGCAGCAGACCCGGCGCCGAACCAACTACCGGCATCGGCAGCGGAAAAAAACTCCGACGGAATCTCGCCGACCACGCCGACCAGATCGGTGGTCCGGTCGGCGGTGTCGTCATGGATCAGCACCGGGACCAGGTCCGAACTCACCTGCACATCGGTTTCGATCCAGCCCGCACCGGCCGACCAGGCTGCCCGAAAGGCCGGCATTGTGTTCTCCGGCGCTACTGCGCTGGCCCCACGGTGACCGATGACTAGCGGGGGATGACCATGACGCAACAAAGGTGAGGAATAGCTCATGGCCACTCAGATTACCGCGCCGATAACCGGGGGACGCAGCGGCTCCCCATCCGCGGGCGGACAAAGAGCCGGGACTCACAACCTCCACCGGGCGATGTGCGTCCAGCCACCGGCGGTAGACGGTACCGTCGATAGTTGTGGACCGGTCCCGCCGCGGCCGATTTCATATGTCGAGCTCAGCTGCACCAAACCAGATCGCGGTCAGCCAGGAGGAATACGTGTCTTTGCTGCGTGCCGGATTGTCACCGGCTCAGCTGCGTCGAATGGGGCCTGCCGAGTTGACCGAACTCAGCGCCCAGATCCGTACGTTCCTGGTTGACAAGGTCTCCCGTCGCGGCGGACATCTGGGTCCCAACCTGGGCGTGGTGGAACTTACGATCGCGCTGCATCGGGTCTTCGATTCCCCGCACGACCCCATCGTTTTCGATACCGGTCATCAGGCCTACGTTCACAAGATCCTGACCGGACGGTCCGACCAATTTGATGATCTGCGCACCCGCGGTGGCCTTTCCGGGTACCCGAGCAGGCAGGAGTCGGAGCACGATTGGGTCGAGAACTCCCATGCCTCAACATCTTTGGCCTATGCCGACGGTCTGGCCAAGGCTTTTGAGGTAATGGGAGAACGCGGCCGGACGTCGGTTGCGGTCATCGGCGACGGTGCCCTCACCGGCGGGATGGCCTGGGAGGCGCTGAACAATATCGCTGCCGCCAAGTCCCGCCCCCTCGTCATCGTGCTGAACGACAATGGTCGCTCCTACGCACCCACGGCCGGCGGGATGGCGGAGAAACTGGCCACCTTCCGGACCCGCCCCGGCTATGAGCGCGCTTTGGACTCGGTCAAGAACACCCTGCCCAAGGCTCCGATCATCGGACGCCCGCTCTACGCCGTCTTGCATGCATTCAAGCGGGCCGCCAAGGACGCCATGGTGCCGCAGAGCATGTTCGAGGATCTGGGTCTGAAATATATCGGCCCGGTGGACGGACACGACATCGACGCGTTGGAACGCGCTTTGGTCAAGGCCAGGGATTACCGTGGCCCGATTTTGGTGCACTGCCTGACCCAGAAGGGGCGGGGGTATCCGCCGGCCGAGAATGACGATGCCGAACAGATGCACTCACCGCCGGCCTTCGACCCGCAGACCGGCCGCCCCACCGGCGCATCGGTGACCTCCTGGACATCGATTTTTGGTCGCGAGATGGTCCGCCTGGGTGCGGAGAATCCGCGGGTCGCAGCCATTACCGCCGCGATGTCCGGGCCGACCGGGCTGGACCCGTTTGCCAAGGCGTTTCCCGATCGCTTCTATGACGTGGGCATTGCCGAGCAGCATGCGCTGACCTCGGCGGCCGGCATGGCGATGGGTGGGCTGCACCCGGTGGTGGCGTTGTACGCAACCTTCCTCAACCGTGCTTTCGATCAGCTGTTGATGGATGTAGCGCTGCACAAGCTCGGGGTCACCGTGGTGCTCGACCGTTCCGGGGTCACCGGTGAGGATGGGCCGAGTCACCATGGGATGTGGGATATGTCGTTGGCTGCGCTGATTCCTGGTCTGCGGCTGGCGACACCGCGCGATGCCCACACCCTGGAATTGGCGCTGGAAGAAGCGGTGCAGGTCAATGACGCCCCCACGCTGATTCGCTACCCCAAAGGCGCGGTGCCCGAGCCGATCCCGGCGCTGCGGCAGGTCGGCGGCATGGATATCCTGGCGGAGCCGGCGCTCCCGCACGACGGCGACAGTAACGATGTATTGGTCGTCGGTGTCGGGGCCTTTGCCGGTCTTGCCGTCGAGGTCGCCGGTCGCCTCGCTGATCAGGGCATCGGCGTGACGGTGGTGGATCCGCGCTGGGTGCTGCCGGTGCCGGCCGCATTGGTCGAGCTGGCTGCAGCGCACAGTTTGGTGGTGACCATCGAGGACGGCGGGCGACGCGGCGGTGTCGGCGCGGCGGTGACTGACGCCTTGCGTGATACTGCTGTTCCGGTACAGGTTTTCGGCATCCCACAGGAGTTTTTGGCAGCTGCTTCCCGAAGCTTCCTGTTGAATGACCTCGGGCTCACCGCCCAGTCGGTGGCGCGCAGCATCACCGAGACAGTGGCTTCGACCAGCAATAGTGGCAACGGCATGGTCAAGTCGGCCACCGATGACGCGGCGCACCACAATGCTCAGGAGCGGGACTGAATGCGGGTACTGGTGATCGAGGATGAGCGCCGTCTGGCCGATGCCATCGGCCGCGGACTGCGGGCCGAAGGAATGGCCGTCGATGTGTCCTACGACGGAACCGAGGGGCATGAGAAGGCCACGCTGACCCGGTATGACGTGCTGGTCCTGGACCGCGATCTGCCCGGCATGCACGGCGATGAGATCCTGGCCGATCTTGTGCGATCGGAAACGTTGACCCGAGTTTTGATGCTGACCGCTTCCGCCGATGTCAACGATCGGGTGCAGGGTCTGTCGTTGGGGGCCGACGACTACCTGTCAAAGCCGTTCGCCTTCGCCGAACTGGTGGCCCGGGTGCGTGCCCTCGGCCGTCGCGCGACACCGGCGTCGCCCCCGGTGCTGCGGGCCGGCGATATCGAGTTGGACCCGGCAAAACGTTCGGTGACGCGCGCCGGCGCGAGTGTGGAACTGACGCGCAAAGAATTTGGGGTGCTGGAGGTGTTGCTCAGCGCCAACGGCACCGTGACTTCCAGTGAGGAACTGCTGGAACGAGTGTGGGATGAGAACGCCGACCCCTTTACCACCACCGTGCGAGTGACGATGATGACGCTGCGCCGCAAACTCGGCGAACCGGCCGTGATCGACACCGTGGTCGGTGCCGGTTATCGCATCGCTGCCGATGTCGGCTGAACTGTGCTGCCGGAAGCCAGAACTGCCGGTCTGAAGCCGGCGCGGCCGGTCGGCTGAATCCGTGTTGACCGCCGAGTCGGCCGCCGCCGGGAACGCCGGGAGTGCCCGCACCGCTCGTAATGTTCGTGGCAGCCTGCGCTTGCGGCTGACGCTGCTGTCGACGGCGCTGCTTGCGCTGATCGGATTATTCCTGCTGTTCCTGGCCTACCTGTTGGTGGGGCGGATCGCCGAGAATCTGCCCGTTGCGCAGGGCGCCGTCGTTGTCGACGACCAGATCATGGATGCCTCGCAGGTGGCCTCGATGGTCGTAGATCAGGCTCAGGAGACCGTCCTGATCTTTGGTCTCATCGCGTTCCCGTTGCAGTTGGGAACCGGCGCCGTGGTGGCCTGGGTGTTGATCGGGCGCACCCTGCGCCCGCTGTCCACCCTGACCCAAGCCGCGCGCGGGCTATCGGAATCCTCGCTGGATCGCCGAATCAATCTCGGGGGTCCGCACGATGAGGTAGCCGAACTGGCCGACACTTTCGATGAAATGACAGAGCGTCTGCAGGCCGCCTTCGCAGCCGAACGGCGCTTCGTCGCCAACGCCTCGCATGAACTGCGAACTCCATTGGCGGTGATCCGGACCGAAGTGGATGTCACGTTGGCCGACCCGCATGCCAGTGTCGAGGAGCTTCGGCAGATGGGCGAAGTGGTGCGGGAGGCAACCGAACGCGCCGACCGTCTGTTGGGTTCACTGCTGGTTCTGGCCAAGACCCAGGCTCGTGGATTGTCGGTGGTGAGCCCGGTCGAGCTGTCGGAATTGATTCAGCCCGCGATTGACGACATCGCCGCCGAATGGCAGGCCAAGGCGGTCCGGATCGAGCTGACGGCAAGTCCGGCAACGGTGCAAGGGGACCGGGCGCTGCTCGAGCGACTGCTCGGCAACCTGGTGGAAAATGCCGTGCGGCATAACATCGCCGGCGGCTGGATCAGGATCTCCACGACCACCGTGGGGAAGCAGGCGGTGTTGGCAGTGCAGTCATCCGGGCCCGTGGTGGACCCGGCGACGATCACCCAGTTGTTCGAGCCGTTTCGCCAGGGAGCGCGGGCCAGGACCGAGCACACCGGCAGCGGCCTCGGCCTGTCCATCGTGACCGCAGTGGTGGCCGCACACAGCGGTGAGGTCGCGGCAGTGCCGGTGCCGGGCGGGGGCCTCGCGGTCACCGTTGCCTTCCCTGCCGGTTGATCAACCCTGCCAGTTGTTGATAATGCCCACCTGTTGCTGATCGAGCGAAGTCGAGATCCCACTCGCCGGTGAAATAGATCAGGCGGTGCTTTTCAAACCTGCGAGTACGGCGGCGCCAAGAAAATCGGCGGTTCGGCTGGCGGTCCAACCCTGGGTACGGGTCAGATCCACCACCATTCGTTCATCGAACAGCGTGACCCACAGGAGCGTGGCCGTGTTCATGGCCGTCCTGTCCAGGGCGGGCAGGCTGCCATCTTCGGCAAGATCGGTCAGGATCAGCCCCAAGTGGTCACGCAGTTCACTGATCTGCCGATCCTGTTGCGCCAGCCGTTCCAGAAAGCCGGCCGGGGACCGGATATAACGAGCGGCGGCGGAGACAGTGGCGGCGCGGGTCGTCCAGAGCAGGCACACCTGACGGAAGCAGTCCAAGCCGTGGCTGTGCCGGCGGGTCTGCGAAATCTGTTCGATCAAACCTTCGATGGTTCGATTTTCGAAGGCGATCATCGCATCGTTGATCGTCTCGAAGTGGCGATAGACGGTTGCGGTGCCGACGCCGGCCTGGCGGGCAAGTTCGGGGAGGGTGAACTGGGGTCCGGCCGCCTCGAGCAGTTCTCCGGTGGCATCGATCAATCGATCACGAGTCCGGCGCGCATCACTGCGCTGCGAAGGTACCTGATGGGTGGTGATGGCGCGCTCCTCCCTTTCCCACTTGTGCCGAGGTCCCTACGCCAGTCTCTGCCCTCTGAGTCTGTGCCCTCTGAGTCTGTGCATTCTGAGTCTGTGCATTCTGAGTCTCTACCTTCGCAGACTTACACTTCTTAGTCTCACATGTCGGCCAGTCACCCCCCCGGTCCAGGCTGTGCACCAATAGCCGGGAAATGCTGTGTGCCGATGCCAGGGGCCAGAAACAGTGAGAAAAAATTCGCACATCAAGTTGACCGAAGCTTGAAATTCATTCAAAATGAGAAGGTATTATCAGATAATCACGTGAGGTTCTCAAACTAATGACCGACCTGGCAATCGGCACTTCAGGGGCGCTGCGCCCCTCCCGGCTCCTGAATGTGACGGCGGCGGCAACTGGAACAGCCATCCGGAGCAAGACTGTGTCCGGTGTGCTGCTCGGGGTGTTCTGCCTGGTGATCGCCAGTCCCAATCTCCCCACCGCGCTCCTGCCCGACTATCGGCAGGCCTATGGGTTGAGTCCCTTCGGTCTGTCCCTGGTATTTGCCGGCTATTTGGCCGTTCTCGTGCCGGCGCTGCTGCTGTGTACCCGCGGTTGGTTTCGTCGTCACTCCTCGATGCTTCTGGTCACCGGATTGGCCACCGCGATCGGGTCCTCTGTCGTGATGGCCTTCACCAGGAGTGCGACCGGGCTGGTCGTCGGCCGCGGTCTGGCCGGACTGAGCGTCGGTCTGGCCACCGGGGCGGCGGCTGCGCTTGTGGTCTCGGTGACCGGCGAACGAGGGCGCGGCAGCGTCGCCACCGGCAACCTGATCGGTGGTCTCTTCGGTACCTTGGCCGCAGTCCTGTTGGCCGCTGCCGGGCACGGCGAGCAGGTGTACCTGTGGCACGCCGGCATCTGCGCAGGGGCGCTCATCTTTCTGGTCCCGACGTTGCTCCGGATACCGGGCCGACGTCTTCCGCAGGACCGGATTCTTGCGTCCTCGCGCATCCTTGCGCTGCCCACCGCCGGCCGGGTTGCGCCCCCGGCCCCGGTCGCCGGCGTGGAGCAATTGCGTCGGGAAGCTTTCCTGGGAACGGTGGCCGGTGCGATCAGCTGGACGGTGCCGGGGATCGTGTTGGCACTGTTGCCCGCGTTGCTCCGCAACCTCACCGGGCCGTCCGGCATCCTGTTGGCCACCAGTCCGGTTCTGGTGTTTCTGGGCGCCGCCTGGGCAATCCAGTTGGTGGCCCGGATACCGCTGGTCGGTAACCGGATTCGTGGTCAGGAGGTGACCATCGGCATCGTGGTCTGCGGGGTTGGGCTCGTCCTCATTGCGCTCTGCGCGGTGTTCGGAATTATTTCACTCGCCTACCTCGGCGCACTGCTGGCCGCTGCCGGCCCGGCATTGGCCTACCGCGGCGGCATGGTGCTGTGCACCAAGGGCTTGAATCCGGCCGCCCAGGGCGCCGCCACCTCTCGGTACGCTGCGATTTCCTACGGGGTTTCCGCGTTGATCGTCATCGGCTGCGGCGCGATCGGAGCCGGCGTTGGAATCGAGAACGGTGTCGCTGCGGGATGTGCCATCCTGGTCGCGGCTGCCGCCACCCTCGTGGTGGTGATTCGCCGGATGGAGCATCGCCCTGCTTGAAGGCGGCTGCGACACTACGGGCCCGTCCGATTACCGAAC
>JBBSUU010000097.1:0-8938 GCA_038234115.1 Mycobacteriales bacterium | reverse complement strand
TCCATCTACGCCCGCCGTTGCCGACGGGCTGAAGCGGTCTACCCGCAAGCTCAGGCGAGCAGCCCTCGAACACTTGCGCACCGATCACAACCGGAGTTGGGTATCGGATCATGACCTTGCTCCGGGTGGGGTTTACCTAGCCGCACCGGTCACCCGGCACGCTGGTGGTCTCTTACACCACCGTTTCACCCTTACTCAGCCTCGCCGAAGTCTTGCGACCCGGCACGGTGAGCGGTTTATTTTCTGTGGCACTGTCCCGCGGGTCACCCCGGGTTGCCGTTAACAACCACCCTGCTCTGCGGAGCCCGGACTTTCCTCGAAAAGGTTTCACCCTCCTCGCGACTGCCCGACCAACTCGTCCCAGAGGGTGATGCTACCCAGCCTGGGCGACCCAGAACCAATCAGCCGATCAGATGGCCGGTGTCGTTCACCGTCCATACGGTCGAATTGTCCTGGTCATCGATCAGAATGCCGGTAACCGAAGCGTTGTCGATCCGGGTTCGGTAGGCGACATCGGTGGCCGCGCCAAGCCCCCAGACCAGCAGCATCTTGCTGGGCGCCGCGTGCGTCACCAACACGATCACCTTGCCGCGATGCGAATCAACGATTTGCTCTGCCGCCTCGGTCACGCGCCGGCGAATATCGGTGAAGGACTCACCGCCCGGTGGGGTGGCATCCACATCTGATCGCCAGGCCTGGAAATCAGCCGGATGTTGTTCGGCGATCTGGGCCGCGGTCAGGCCGGCCCAATCGCCCAGTTTGCCATCGGTGATGCCCTCGTCGATCACCACACCGGCCGGCACCTTGGCGGCTTTCACGATTGCCTCGGCCGTCAACCGACATCTTTGCAGTGGCGAACTGAAAACCAGCTCCGGGCGGAGCGTGGCCAACCGGTGGCCGACGGCAATCGCCTGCCGCTCGCCCTTGAGGTTCAAGGGAACATCGGTCCGACCGGCGAATCTATTCTGGGCACCCCAAATGGTTTCCCCGTGCCTGACGATCAACAGCGAGGTCGACCCCTGCGCGAGGTCGGCACGGGAGGCTTTCACGAGCGAATCAGGATAGCGCCGCACTCACTGCAGCGGACCACCTCGTCAACCGGTGCGCTGCGGATCTCCGATAACGCGGTCCGGTCGATTTCAATTCGGCACGCTCCGCAGCGGGCACCGGCCAGCTGTGCGGCGGCAACCTGTCCGGTGGAATGGATACGGGTGTAGAGGGCCAGGACATCGGCCGGCAGCGATGTGACCACATCGGCGCGCTGCGCGACCTGGCCGGCGATTTGGGCGTCGATATCGCTGAAGACCCGGTCCCGCACGGTGCAGGCACCTGAGATCGTGCCGTTGATCTCGTCCAGCGCGCCCTTGACGGTGGCCAACTTCGCCTCCGCCGCTTCGCGCTGCTCCATGAGTTCGAGCTCCTCGTCTTCCAAAACCCCTTGTCGACGTTTGAGAGATTCGATCTCGTGCTGCAGATTTTCCAGTTCTTTGGCCCCGGCCGATCCGGAGGCCAACCGATCGGCGTCCCGCTGGGCACGCGCACGCACCTGGTCAATTTCCTTGTCCAGTTTGTTCATCGCGCGGATCAGATCGTTGACCTCGGTTTCGGCCATCACCACATCACGGCTGATCGTGGTGGCCTTTTCGGTGGCATCGGCGATGACGGTCAGCTCGGGCAGCGTGCGGCGACGATGTTGCGCGCCCTCGATCACCTGATCCGCGGCCGCCAGATCCAGCAAACGTCGTTGTACGAACGGGTCGAGTTTCAGAGCCACCGTTTTGTCCTCCAGGGTGTACCTCGGCGGTCCCGCAATGGTCGCGCGCCGTTAGAACCTATCTTCCCGGCCCAGGTCTAGGGAACCTGGCAGGTGGAAGGTCCAGGCATCGGTGCAAATCTTCGAGATCACGGTTTCGACTGCGTCCGGGTGCGCGGCCCGGACAACACCGGCGGCGCGGTTCAACCAGGGCCATTCACTGGCCCAGTGCGCGACTTGAACCAATGCCGGACGACCGGACTCGGCAACAAATTCAGCGCTCGTGTGATGGGAAAGATCCGCCGTGACGTAAGCGTCGGCCGCACCAACCCTGTCCAGGAGGGATGCACCGGCACCGCCGCACACGGCAACCGTGCTGATCACCCGCTCCGGGTCGCCGGTAGCTGTGACGCCGGCCGCGGTGGCCGGCAGCTTGGCCGCCACCAGCGCCACAAAGTCCCGCAGGGCCAGCGGTTTTTCCAACCTCCCAATCCGTCCGAGGCCGGCGCCGGGGGCCGGCAGCCGCACGATCTCGGTGAGATCGAAACCGGGTTCCTCATAGGGATGGACGGCCCGCAGTGCCCGCAGGACCTGATCCCGGTGTTCGCGGAGCAGGAACATGTCGATCCTGCTCTCGGCCAGCCGTTCCAAGCAGTTGATCTCCCCGATCGCCGGGTTGGCGCCGGGCAACGGACGGAACTGGCCGAATCCCTCGCTGACGAAGGCGGCATCGGCGTAGTCCCCGAAACGACCGGCGCCGGCCGCAGCCAACGATTCCACCAGGACGGCGGCATTCTCGCGGGGCACGTACACCACAAGTTTGTCCATCGGGGGCATCGGCGAGGTTTCGATCGGGCGGGTATCGATCACCCCCAGACCGGCGGCCAACGCGTCGCTGACCCCGGAAGCGGCGCAGTCCGCATTGGTGTGGGCGGCAAAATGGGCAACCCCGGCTCGCTGCATACGGTGGATCAGTCTGCCTTTGGGCGTGTTTGCCGCCACAGATTTCACCGCCGCGAACAACAGCGGGTGGTGGGTGATGAGCATTTGCACCCCCAAATCGAGCGCTTGCGCCACCGTTCTGTCGTCCACATCCACGGCGAATAGGACTTTGTTCACCGCATCTTCCGGATCGCCGCAGGTCAAACCGATTCCGGTGTCCCACTCCTGTGCCAACGAATGCGGATAGGCGGCCCAGAGAGACGCGGTGATGGAGTCGACGGTGGCTTGCGTGGTCACGCGGCCGAGTCTGCCAGGTAGCCCGCGCCGATTGTTTTCGGGAACAATGGAGCTGTGCCCGACGACCTCTTCCATGTCAGCGTGATCTGTAGTGGCAACATCTGCCGCTCTCCGATCGGCGAACACGTGCTTCGGGCCGCGCTGGAGCGGGCCGGACTCGGTGATCGGGTCCGGGTGAGCAGCGCCGGTATCGGTGCCTGGCATGTGGGACAGCAGGCCAATCCGCCGGCCGCCGAGGTTTTGCGATCCAGTGGTTATACCTTCGACCATGTCGCCCGGCAGATCACTCCGGAGGGGGTGGCCGCGATCGATCTCCTGTTGGCCGCGGACCGAACGCACTTGCGGGATCTGCGGGCCATGGCCGGCCCCGGCGCCGACGACAAGGTGCGGATGCTCCGCAGTTTTGATCCAACGGCCAATGATGTCGATGTGCCGGATCCCTATGGCAGGTCGCGGTCGGCGTTTACGAACGTGCTGGAAATGATCGAAGCGGCCACCCCGGGGATCCTCGAGGAGATCCGGCGACGGTTGGTGGCGCAGCAGAACCCGACTGAAAACGCCAGCAGCCAGGCGGTACCGCAATGACGACATCCGCCGACCTGACACCGCCCCCGGTGGCACCGGAGCGCCGTTCGGGGGTGCGAGCGCTCCTGCAGCCCGGCTGGCTTCTGGTCATCTCGCTGGCAATAGTTTTTGCCGGGCTGTGCTTCTGGGTTTTGGCACCTTGGCAGTTTCACCGCCACGACGAGCGCGATGCGCAGAACAACCAAATTGTGACGAACGGAGCGGCTGCGCCGGAATCGGTGCTCACGGTCCTGTCCACGACAAACGAGCCGCCGAGCGAGTCCATCTGGCGAACGGTCACCGCCACCGGCACCTTCCGCGAATCGGGGCAGGTTCAGGTTCGTCTGCGCCAAGAGGACAGCATGGCCGCCAACGAAGTTCTGGTGCCCTTCGAGCTCACCAGCGGCGAGGTTTTACTCGTCGACCGCGGCTACATCAGCCAGCTCCAGCTGCAGGACGGTGAGGTACCGCCGGCGCTGCCAACCGGGATCGTCACCATCAGCGGCCGGGTCCAGCAGGATCAACCGGATCCGTCCGGCCGACCTCCCCAGGTTCTGTCTGACCGCGTGGAGTACTACGGGATCGATCCGGCCCAAATTGTGCCCGGCGATAGCAATGTGCTGAAAGGTTTCATTCAGCTCACCGATAACTCGCCTGGGGTGATGCGGGCGATCGGCGTGCCGCAGGTGGACGACGGACCGTTCCTGTCCTATGCCTTCCAATGGATCACTTTCGGCGCCATCGCCCTGTTGGCCATCGGCTTTTTTGCCTATCGTGAGATCGTCGAGCGAGACGAAGATCCGGATGCAGCAGATAATGCTTCCCCGGTCACCCTGGCGCCGACACCATCGAAACAGAAGTTCAACAAATCCGATCTCTACGACTGAGTGGCCATGACCGAACCCGAAACCCGACGCCGATCGCTCCCCGGATTTGCCCTTGCCTCGCATGTGGAACAAATTTTGGCCGGCCCACGACCGTTACCGATCATCACCGCCGGCCATCCGGTGCTGCGGATTCCCGCCGAACCGGTGGACGGCCAACTTGATGATGCGTTACTGGCGGAGCTGATCACCGCGATGCGGGAGACCATGCACGCTGCACCGGGAGTCGGGGTGGCAGCTCCCCAGGTCGGCATCGCACTGCAGCTGGCGGTTCTGGAGGACAGCGCCGAGGTGGCACCAGAAATTGCCACCGCCCGCGACCGGCGGGTACTGCCGTTCCGAACGATCATCAATCCGTCCTACGAGATTCTCGGTGACCTGCGCGCAGATTTTTACGAGGGTTGCCTCTCGGTTCCCGGCTACCAGGCAGTGGTGTCCCGTGGCAGCTCGGTGCGGTTGCAATGTCTTGACGCCACCGGCAATCGGGTGGACGAGGAGATCACCGGCTGGGCGGCGCGGATTGTCCAACACGAAACCGACCATCTGGCCGGAATCCTTTACCTGGACAAGGCACGGACCAGATCGCTGAGCGATAACTCGCAGTACTCCACCTATTGGGCGCGGCCGTCGATCGAAGATGCCAGAGAGGTTTTGGGGTTCTGATCGTGGTCCGGGTAGGGGTGGTGGTGTTGCCGCAGTATCGGCATCGCGAGCTGGCAGCACGGTTCAAGGCGTTGCAGGACATGGGGTTTGCCCATGGCTGGACCTATGATCATCTCTCTTGGCGCTCCTTGGCCGACCAGGACTGGTTCGCGACTGTGCCGTCGCTGGCGGTGGCGGCGCTGGCCACGACCAGCTTGAAGATCGGGACCTGGGTAATGTCCCCCAATTTTCGACATCCGGTTGCGTTGGCCAAGGAACTGATGAGTCTGGACGACATCTCCGACGGCCGCTTCATTGCCGGCATCGGCGCCGGTGGCAATGGTTTCGATGCCACCGTGTTGGGTCAGGACCCGCTGAGCCCGCGAGAGCGGGCCGATCGCCTCGACGAGTTCATCACCCTCACGGATTTGCTGCTGCGGCAACCGGTGACCAATTGGCAGGGCCAGTTTTTCCAAGCCGTGGACGCCCGGATGGTCCCGGGTTGCGTGCAATCTCCCCGGCTCCCCCTCATCGTCGCCGCCAACGGGAAGCGCACGATGCGGACGGCGGCCAGGGCCGGCAGTTGGGCGACCACCGGCGAGGCAGGCGCAGCGGCCGACTCGCAGCGTGCGTGGTGGCAGGGAATCGGGCGCCAGGTCCTCCGGTTCGAAGAGATCTGCGGCCGGCTGGGCGTTGATCCCCAGATGCCGCGTTATCTGAGTCTGGATGCGGCGCCGGTGTTTTCCCTCCGCAGCCTGGCCGATTTCACCGACGCCGTAGGACGGGCCGACGAGTTGGGTTTTACCGATGTGGTCACACATTGGCCGCGACCCGACGGCGCCTACGCCGGTGATGCAGCTGTTCTGGAACAGGCCGCCGGCATCCTGGATGACGTGGGCAACTACGCCTTCTGAACGCTGGTGGGATCCGGGGACTGGCCCAGCATCGCCGGCACGTCGATATTGGCCGGGAGCAGATTCTGGCGCAACGAGGCTGATTGGCTCACCGCAACCTGTGCTGTTGGGTGTCGCGGGATCGTTTGGTCTCCGGTGGCACCGGGGGCGTCGCCGCCCCCAGCAAAAACACCACCCCCACGATGAGCATCTCCATCCCGCCCGCCGCCACCATCCACGGACCGATCGCCGCGTGCGCCTCGCCGGGATCCAAAATGCCGGCCAGATCCCCTGGGAACAGACCCCGGAATCCACCCCAGAGCAGAACGAGAAATCCCACTGCCACCAGCGAGGCGGCAGCGACCCTGGACAGCTTGAAAATGAGCCAGATGGCCGGGATCAATGCCATTGCCGCCAACACCGTTGGCAGCTGAGCCTGCCGGTAACTTCCCGGTTGCTGCAATTCCTCCAGCACCTGATTGATATTGCTACCGGCCAACTCCCCGGACCCACCGATGAGTCCCCACCCCGTGATCGTCAACCCATCGGCGAACTCCCCGGTCGGCGAAATGATCGACATCCACTGCATGAAACCGGCGGCCGCCGCCAGCAGCGCGGCGCAGATCGCGGACACGGCCAACGCGATGCGAAAACGCTCGTTTGAAGTGCTGCGACGGCGACGCGTTGTTGGCAAAGTGATTCCTCTGGCAGGGTGTTCGATAGGACGGCTCGTCGATGTGGCCGCCCACTCGAACAACGGCCCGACGCACGACGGTACCCGTTCGATATACCGCATTCTGGATATCGGCAACACAAAGGAGATGAGTCACTGGTGCGACAGCTTGGACTGCTGCTGGACTTCGATGGCACGCTGTACACCGGCGACCTGCCGGTCCAGGCTTATGGCCGTCGAGTTGCGCAGGCGGTCGCACCGGCCGACGCCGACGTCGTGATTGCAGGCCTGCGAGTCTTCCTGGAAGGACGCGGCCCCGTCCCGGCCGGGCTCAAACAGGCCCAGGACGGTTATCACGCGGTGCACCTGCTGGCGGCTCAGGTCGGACTCGCCGAACCGGTGCGGCAACAGGCCTACGAAGAATCCCGACATGATTTGGCGCGCAGTGCTTTCGCGTTGGAAGCGGTGCCCGGACTGCGAGAGTTCCTGACCGAGATCAAGCATCGAACTCGAGTTGTGGTCCTGACCAATGCGCCACCGGCCGGTGTCCATGAGGTACTGGAAGCCGTTCAGATCCGCTCTCTGGTGGATGAGGTCATCGTCAATGCCGGTAAACCGCAGTCCCTGCCGCTCATCATCCAGGATTTGCTCACTGACCTGGGTGCCGGCGCGGATCCCCGGCAACTTCTCGCCATTGGCGATCGCTGGCTCGCTGACCTGGCAGATGTCCATACGGCCGGTGGCGCCACCGCTTATGTGGACCGACATGAACTCGGCGACGGTGCCCCGACCTGGCGAGCCACCGAGTTACAGGCGCTGATTCCGCGGCTGCGTCACTGGGCCGAACTGACCCCGGCGACCCGCTGATCATGACTCCGGCACCCGTTTTCCCCCCCGATGCGCTACCCACCCCGGACGGGGAACCAGCGGAAATCCCGCACTACCGACTGGCGCATCTGTCCGACTGCCACCTGACCTCGGCCGGGGTGCTGTACAACGCGGTGGTCGATGCCGACGCCGGACTGGCCAAGCTCGTTGACGAATTGGCACGAGCGGTGGCGAACGGGCGCCCCTTCGACGCGATCATCGCCTCCGGCGACTTGACCGACACCGGGGATCGCTGTGCCTATCAACGACTTTCAGCGGCGCTGAGCGAATTCGCGGTGCCGGTCATCTACGCCACCGGCAACCACGATGTGCGGGTGACATTTCACCAGGAACTGCTGGGCCGGTCAGCGACCGAGTCCGTCGTACAGGTTATTTGGCTCAAGGAGCGACTGCGGATTGTGGTCCTGGACAGCTCCATTCCCGGTGCCGGACACGGACGATTGTCAATCGATGATCTGGCAGAGCTGGCGCGGATTCTGGCCTCGCCCGCTCCGGACGGCACGATCGTGGTCCTGCATCACGCACCCATTCCACCGCCATCGCCATTGCTGACGTACTTCACGCTCGAACGGGGCGCACGACGAGCATTGGAACGCACCATCGCCGGCAGCGATGTGCGGTTGGTCCTGGCCGGTCATCACCACGTGGCGCAGAGCGGCATTCTCGGTGGTATCCCGGTGGCAGTGGCCGGTTCCACTGCCATCCGGACTGATCCGCTGGCCAAAGCCGGCCACGAAAGGACAACCAGATCAGCTGGTTTCAACTTGGTCGAGCTGTATCCGGATACCTTCACCATCTCGGTAATCCCCCTTGATGGGGCCGAAACGGTATTCGAGCTCGACCGGGATGGGTGCGCGGCAGTGGTCCGAGCTCATTCAACCGGCAAGGAAATCGGGTAGCTCCGGCCACAGCAGCAGCGCCCAGTTCGCGATCAACAGGAATGGCCCGAACGGTAGCGCCGATCGAAGTTTCAAGCGGCCGGCCAACATGCCGGCGACCCCGGCGATGCCGCCGAGAACGAAGGCCAACCCCATCCCGATGATTACGGCCGGCCATGACAGATAGCCGAGCAGCAGACCCAGGCTGATCACCAACTTGGCATCACCGCGGCCCATGGATGCCGGCGCCAGTGCTGCGGTGGAAAAAAATATCGCCCCCAGCACGAGGGCGGCGCCCGCCGCGCGTAGCAGGCTGCCGGCTTCGGGGTCCCACAGGTCGGTCAACAGCAGGACGAGACAGGTGAGCGGAATCGCCGGCAGGGTGATGGCATCGGGCAGCCGATGGTGTTTGAGGTCGACCGCCGACAGAACCACCAGCAGTGCGGCGGCCCAGACAGCGGGCAGCACCGCCGCCGACGGCCAGACCAGCGCCCCGGTCAGGGCGCCGAGGCCGAAGGCGCTTG
>JBBSUU010000096.1:0-8979 GCA_038234115.1 Mycobacteriales bacterium | reverse complement strand
TGGCATTCGCTATCTCGAGCCCGTATTTTCTCTCTGCGGACAATCTGAGCAACCTGCTGACCGATCTTGCCCTCACCGGGATCATCGCCATTCCGGCGACATTCTTGATCATGAGCGGTCATGTTGATCTCTCGGCCGGCTCGATCGCGGCGTTCACCGGCATCGTGGTGGCGAGCGCGGCACCGGAATGGGGCCTTTTCAATGCGGTGCTGCTTTCCATCGCCGCCGGCGCCACCATCGGGGTGGTGAACGGTCTGCTGGTGACAGCCGGTGGTGTGGACAGCATCGCCACCACGTTCACGGTCATGGCGCTGGTTCGTGGACTCGCATATCTGCTGCCGGGTGGCCTGGCAGTGGCGCTTTCCGGTTTTCGTTCGCTGGGCAACTCCCGCCCATTTCTCGGTCTCTCATTACCCACGCTGATCTTCCTTGGCATGATCGCGGTGGCCGTGATGCTGTCTCAGTCCCGGGCCGGTGAGCAGGCGAGGGCCGTGGGCGTGATGCCCACAGCCGGTCGGCTGGATCATTGGAAAGAACGTCGCCTGGTGATCTTGCTCTTCACCATCTCCGGCCTTGCCGCTGCTCTCGTCGGACTGATCAGAACATCCCAACTCGGCACCGGTATCCCGACCGCAGCGATCGGGGTGGAGGTCGTAGTACTGGCCGCGGTGCTGCTGGGCGGCGGGCGGTTCAGCGGCGGACACGGGTCGGTCATTGGCACCGTGCTCGTTCTCACAGTCATCACCATCATCGACAACGGCTTGTCGCTGGCCAATGTCACCGCCTATGCCGGACAGGTCTTCCACGCCACCCTGCTGTTGGTGGCGATGGTCGTAGACCGGGTGCGACGACGCAAGCGTCTGGCCAGCCAAACCAAACCCTGACGATCGGTTTTCTTGGGACGCAGTCGACGGACCGCAGGGTGGGCCGCAGTCGACGGACCGCGGGAGCAGTCCGCCGACTGGATGACTCACGGCGCCCGGATCTGTCGGGGTAGATCCAGGAACCCTTCGCGCGTGCGTCACGACCAGCCTCTACAAAATGCGTGCGCATACGCAAGCATTCGGTCGACTTGGAGACCAAGCCGTTATCTTGACCCGGCAGGGCAGCGCACGGCGCGGCGCGGGGTCTGGCATGCGGCGCATCATGCTGTCCGGCGTGGGGCGCATCATCTTTTCTTCGGCGATCCCCACCCCAGCGTCTGTAGATCCTGAGCGGCAAATTCGCCCCCGGCCCGACTGAACTCCCGCAACGCACGAGCTACGGCCACCCGGCGCGGGGGGGCCAGTTTGGCCAGGACCTGCGCAATGGCAACGCGTCGCCGCTCGGTGATGTCATCGAACAATTTGCGCCCGAGCTCGGTGGGAACCAGCCGGACATGACGACGATCACCGGGGTCGCTCTGCCGGTCGACAAAACCCGCAGCCACCAGCCGATCGCAGGTTCGCGTCGCATTGGACGAATGCACCCCCATGGCCTTGGCCAGGCTGGACAAATCCATTTCACCCTGCGTCATCAAGATGACCAGCGCTCGCATCTGCGGCAACGAAATCGACCGATCAACCACCGCAATGGATTGAGCTGCAATACCTATCAACAGCCGCGAGGCCGTCAGAATCTCCTCTACCTGATCGGCCATTAGATCCTCGGCCGACTGCGCCTGATTCGTCATGGCTCAATTGTCCTGCAGAACCGCGCGGCAGGTAACGACCTAGTCTCGTTTGGGTAAAATTCGTTGCGGTTGCGCACGTAATCTCAGCACCATAGAGGTGTCTCACCCTCGGACCTCGACCCCATCGGTTCGACATGCTGAGGGTTCCCCGGCCGGCGGGTCGCAGAGGCGGCCCGCCGGTGCTTCATTTCACTCGCTTGGATGCTTCCCGAGGGCAGGTCATAGCGGGCCAGGGCGCAAGAGGAAACTCATCACCATGAACCTGCCCACCCTGGATCAGCTGACCGCGGATCCGCATCCGCACCTGGCGGCGCTTCGCACCCAAGGACCGGTGCAATGGGTACCGGCCCTGCAGGGCTGGGTGGTGCTCGGACATCGCACCGCAATTGCGGTCATGCGCGACACAGCGACCTTCACCGTCGATGACCCCCGGTTCACCACCGGGCAAGTGGTCGGGCCGAGCATGCTGTCAACCGACGGGGCGGAGCATGCACGGCACCGCACACCGTTCCTGGCACCGTTCACCTTGCGCTCCACCCGGGAACGATTCACCGCATTTGCCGAAGAAGAGGCAGCTCGACTGGTTGGCGTCATCACCCCTCTCGGAGCGGCCGAGTTGCGCACGAGTGTCGCCGGACCCCTGGCTGTCGCCGGCATGCAGTTGGCGCTGGGCCTTGAGTCGATTCCCGTTGCCGAGCTACTGGCCTGGTACCGCGGGATCGTCAACGCCGTAGCTGATCTCACCGCCGGCGCGGCCGTCTCCCCGGTCGGCCGGACCTCCTATCAGCAACTCTCGACCGCCGTGCGAGCCGCGATTGCCCAACGGAGTGGGTTTCTCGGGGAGGTCCTCGCCAGCGCCGGGGAGCTCACCGAAACCGAGCTGGTGTCCAATATCGCCGTGCTGCTGTTCGGCGGAATCGAAACCACCGAAGGCATGATCGCCACGTTGATGCACCACCTGCTCACGCACCCCGAGGTGCTGGCGCAGGTACTCGCCGATGCAACCCTGCTCGATGCGGCGATCGAAGAGTCGCTTCGCCTCGAACCCGCCGCTGCCGAAGTCGACCGCTACGCCACCCAAGATATCTGCATCGGGCAGGCGCAGATCCGGCGTGGGGATCTGGTCGTCGTGTCATTGACCGGTGCGAACAGGGACCCACAGGTCTTCGCGGAGCCGGACCACTTTCGGCTCGATCGACGCAACGGCCGCCACCACCTGGCCTTCGCCCAGGGCCCACACGTCTGTCTGGGCATGCATCTCACACGACTCGAGACACATTCTGCTGCAACCGCTCTGCTCCGCCTACCCGGCCTTCGGCTGACGGCCGAGGCCACCCCGCCCACCGGTCTGGTCTTTCGCAAACCGAACCGGGTGTCGGCCGCGTGGGATACCGCTCGGAGCCCTGCTCCGCACTGAAAGCAGATCTTCCGACCGGTGGTTGCCGCTACCTCTATCCGACCCTCGGCCAATACCCGCTGTCCGGCCCGTGGCTAATATCCGCTGAAGTAGTCGGTCCGCACCGAGACGGCTTTTAGTTTGCGCGCGGTCGCGCTGATCCCTTGGACCATGGCAGGCGGTCCGGAGATCATCACCTGGCGAGAACTGATATCCGGAACACAGTTTTGGACGATCTCCTCGGTGACCCGTGAGCACTCCACACTTGTCCAATGGGGGGGCAGCGCGCTGATGGGATCGGCGCAAATCAGGATCACCTGCACTTGACTCTCGATAAGTATTCTGCGGTAGGCGATCTCATCTTCACTACTCACCGAGTACAGCAGCACGATATCTCGGGACCCGGCTGGGATCTCGGCCAACTGGCTGGCGAAAGGCGTGATGCCGATACCGCCGGCGACCAGCAGCAGCGGGCTGCGGACATTCGTCGGCAACAAGAAGTCCCCGGCAATGGTGGTCGCGGTGAGAACGGTCCCGGTCGGCAGTTCCATCAAGGCCTGTTTGAAAGTACTGGCCTGGTCCGGAATCTTGGTGCTGATGGTCAGCTCACGAGAATCTTTCGGCGGTGAGGCAATACTGAAAACCCTTCGCAGGCCACGATTGTCCGAGCGTTTGTGTGGGAGGGTCAACTCCAGATACTGCCCGGGACTGAACTTCAATGATCTACTCGGATGAAAGCTGAACTCAGAGGTGGTCGGCGTCAAAAGGGTGCTTCGCCGTAGTACCAGCACGATCGACCGCCGCTGGCCGGCCATAAACGCCAACAGGTTTCCTAACAGCAGGGCAGATTCCGGAGCCAGGTAGAGCGGACCGACATGAAGGGGGACGGAGAACAGCACGCCGATGATTCCGGCGAAGCCGATCTGCTGCCACTTCAACGGGGGCTGGGTCAACGGCTCGGTGAGCATGAAGGCTGCAAAAAAGATGATGGGTGATGAGGTCAGCGGCCAGGTGAGCGCGCTGATAATTGTCTGACCGTCGAGCAGGCTACGCAGCACCATCACCGCAGCGCTGACGACGATGAACGTCAGGCCCATCGCGATCCGGCGGGTCCGGTGC
The DNA here is from genome assembly GCA_038234115.1 of Mycobacteriales bacterium. Taxonomy (GTDB): domain Bacteria; phylum Actinomycetota; class Actinomycetes; order Mycobacteriales; family Nakamurellaceae; genus Nakamurella. The sequence continues at coordinate 4,792 of JBBSUU010000096.1, read as the reverse complement.
AGGATCAGCACCGCGGCCAACAGTGCCACCGGGAGCATGACGGGATTACCGGCCCACCAGGCTGAGAAATAGAATCCGGTAAGGGTGAGCAGGAATACGCCGGCCGCTGCCGGGTTGAAGATATGTCGACCACGGAAGGCCAAGAGGTACTTACTCGCCGACGCGAGCACCGCGGCCAGCGCGATTCCAAGTACCGGCACCAAATTCGTCGATGGCGGAAAGATGAAAAAGATGAGATAGCCGGTGATCAAGGTGGATTCCGAGTGCGGCGTCACCTGGTACATCGCCGCGATCAACCGGTTCGAGGCGTAGCTGGCAACCAGCGCGGTGGTCAGACTGACCAGAAGCGCCGGCGCCGAATAGGCCACCAATCCGGTGAGCGAACCAACGAGCGCGACCGCCGCGAGCCCGCCCAAACAAGTCAAGACCAATCGATACATGGTGCCGCGCATCGAGACCAGCCCCACCGCTTTGCCGATATCAAGCATGGGCCTGCTCGGCGATCTGGGCTATGGCGTCATTGAAGCCAACGGAGGTCAGCGAAGCGCCGGCGACCCTGGACAACTCGACATCCTTGAGCGCTCGGCCGACCACAGCATCGGCGAACAACGTGCTGAACTGAACCTGAAATTGACGTGCCGTTGGCGAAAGAGCGTGCACTTCAACGGAGACCGCAGTCACCGCGCCGGAATGCACGCTGACCAGGACACCGATCGTTTCCTCCCCACCCGGGGTGGCATATCGGCCGTCTGCCCCATAGGTGCCGTCCTTGAAAATGACGTCGGCCGGGATGACGGCTTGCCCGGGTCCGGTGCAAGCGGTGACGGCCGCTGCATGCTCACAGGCCGAAACCGCCATGTCCGAAAGGGAAGCGACCGCTGGATCACCGGAGTGATCCAGCGCCAATACACTCCCCACCGAACCGGCCAGCAATGTCAGACCCCCCAACGAACCCAAAAGATATCGAGCAACCTCATTCCCCACAGCCATCCCCTCCTTCATTGTCGTGCGGCAGGGGTTCGGAGCGAAAACAGCCACAGATCGTTTAAAGCCCCAACTACCCGGGCTGACGGCTGCCAAAATGCGGGTGGGGCCCGTTTCCAAGCCGCAAAAACACCTACCGCGAAGCTTCTTTCGTCCCGGCGGTGGCGTCAGGAAGTCGGCCGAAAGCTCAGCGCAACACCGTTCAGGCAGTAACGCAGACCCGTTGGGTCGGGCCCGTCGTCGAACACATGACCAAGATGACCCCCGCAGCGGCGGCACAGCACTTTGGTCCGCATCATCGAGTAGGTGGTGTCGGGAAGTTCGAGCACAGAGTTACCCATCGCCTGCCAAAAGCTGGGCCAGCCGGTCCCGCTCTCGAACTTCGTCCTCGAGGAGAACCCGTCGAGCGCGCAACCGACGCAGGAGAAAACACCGGCTGCACGCTCGTCATTGAGTGGACTGCTGTATGGCCTTTCGGTGCCGTCGTTGCGCAGTACCCCGTATTGCTCGGGGCTGAGCAGAACGCGCCATTCCTCCTCGGAGTGTGCGACCTCGAAGGCTCCCGACGTTGGCGCTGCCGTCGCCGTCGCGGTCGCCGTTGGCGCGGCGGTGGTGTTGGGAACCGCTGCGGTCGCCGTTGCCGGGACTTCGAGAAGCGCTGCGGTTGCCGGCGTGGCAGCGGTTGCCGGGGCCGCACTGGCGCTGGGAGTCACTCCGGCGATGACTTGGGGGCCGAATTTGGGAATGGCCCGGGCCGTCTTGGCTCCCGCACTCGCGGGGCCATTTGTGCCGCATCCGGCCACCAGGGCCAGCGTCGCCGCTCCCTGCATGAAGTGGCGACGTGAGATGGTCGGAGCCTGCCGGCCGAGTTCCATGTGCTTGATGTCTTTCAATGCGTTGAGCGATCGAGGCGGGCGCAAGCTGTTCTCAGCTCAACCGCTCCAGGACCATGGCCATACCCATACCGCCGCCCACGCACATGGTCTCGAGTCCGAACTGGCCGTCGCGGCTTTGCAAACCATGAATCAGGGTTGTCATGATGCGCGCGCCGGTAGAACCGAAGGGGTGACCAAGGGCAATGGCGCCACCGTGCACATTGAGCCTGTCCTGCGCAATTCCCAAGTCCCGGTAGGAGGGAATCACCTGCGCGGCGAATGCCTCGTTGATCTCCACCAGATCCATATCGCCGATGGCCAACCCTGCGCGGTCCAGGGCTCGACGGGAGGCCGCCACCGGTCCCAGTCCCATGATCTCCGGAGACAGGGCGCTGGCCGCATGAGAAACGATGCGGGCCAACGGAGTCAGTCCCAGTTCCTTGGCGCGAACATCGCTCATGATGATCACGGCCGCGGCGCCGTCGTTGAGCGGGCAGGCGTTTCCCGCCGTGATAGCTCCATCAGCGCGGAACACCGGGCGTAGTCCGGCCAGGCCGTCCAGCGTGGTGCCGGCCCTCGGTGAATCATCAGCGGCGACCACCGTCCCATCGGGCAGCGTTACCGGGCTGATCTCATCGGAAAAGAAACCCGCTTCGGTGGCGCGGGCGGTGTTGTGCTGCGAACGGAAGGCAAACTCATCCATCTCGGCCCGGCTGATCCCGCGGAGGGTCGCAACATTCTCGGCCGTCTGTCCCATCGTGATGTAGGCGTCCGGCAGCAAGCCGTCTTCGCGAGGGTCTTGCCACTTCTGATTTGTTGCAACGTATTCGGCGGTCCGCCGCGCAGCAGCGGCAAACATCGGATGGTGTGGGTCGGCCGCACCGGCCCCGACACCGCTGCGGTCCTGGCGGTATCGAGAGACACATTCGACACCACCGGAAAGATAGACGTGGCCGTCGCCGCTGCGAATCGCATTGGCGGCCATTCGTGCCGTCTGGACGCTGGATGCGCAGGCCCGGTGGACCATGGCAGCGGGCAGCGAGTCGTACCCCAGCATGATGGCCACCCTCCTGGCCAGATTCTCCGACTGTTCCCCTGATTGCTCCCAGGCGCCGACGTAGAGATCGTCGATGGTGGCTGGGTCCAACTCGGGAACCTTGGCCAGTGCTGCCGCGATGGTCTGCGCCATCAGGTCGTCGGGTCGCAGGGTGACCAGTGACCCCTTGCCGGCCCGGCCGATGGGTGAGCGGGCGGTGGAAACGATGACAGCTTCAGGCATAACGGGTTTCCTTCGCTGTTGCGAGGTGAGGGTTTCAGGGGTGCCGACCGGGCTTCAGGCTACCGGCCGCATTCCTAGGTTATTGCCATGAACGGCACTGCACCCAGGTCGGCGTCGCGGCAGGCAAAACAGGGTAGGTGGGGGGCCCTGTAACGTCGGGGCGGATGAACATTCCGTTGCCTGCCGGCGCTTCCCCCAAGCGCGTCCCGACCTGGGCAGTGATCGGGATCCTGTCGCTCTGCGGCACCGTCGTGGCATTGCAGCAGACCCTTGTGGTCCCGTTGTTACAGGAGTTCGCCGTCATCTTCGGCGTCACCACGGACACCTCGGCCTGGCTGGTCACGGCGACCCTGTTGACCAGCGCGGTGGCCACCCCGATCGTCTCCCGTCTCGCCGATATGTACGGCAAGCGTCGCATGATGATCGTCTCGATGATCGCGATGACGGTCGGCTCGGTGCTGGCCGCCGCCGGCGGGATCTTCCTGACTGCCATCATCGGCAGATCACTGCAGGGCTTTGCCGCCGCGCTGATCCCGATCGGGATCAGCATCATGCGCGATGAATTACCCAAGGAGAAGGTGGGCTCGGCGGTAGCCCTGATGAGCGCAACCCTGGGTATCGGCGGGGCGCTCGGGCTGCCACTGTCCGGCGTCATCTACGAGAGTCTTGGCTGGCAGGCGATCTTCTGGATTTCTGCCGGAGTGGGACTTTTGCTGATCGGCGGCGTGCTCGCCCTGGTGCCGGAATCTCAGGTCCGTACTGCCGGCCACTTCGATTACATCGGCGCAATGCTGCTTTCGGTGGCACTGACGTCCCTGCTGCTGGCGATTTCCAAAGGGAGCAGCTGGGGTTGGACGAGCACCCAGGTCATTGCCCTTTTCGTCACGATGGTGGTGACTTTGAGCGCCTGGGTGCCGTACGAACTCAAGGTGGGTCAACCCCTGGTGGACCTTCGTACCTCCGGCCGACGACCGGTGTTACTGACAAATATCTCTTCTGTACTGGCCGGTTTCGCCATGTTCGCCAATCTGCTGCTGACGACCCAGCAGTTACTGCAGCCGGCCACGACGGGTTATGGATTCGGCCTGACAATCACCATGGCCGGTCTGGCCAGCATCCCATCGGGCCTCATCATGGTGCTGATGGCGCCCATCTCCGGTCAATTGATCAACCGTTACGGAGGTCGCATCACGCTGGTCGCCGGGGCATCCATCATGGCATTGAGCTACGTCGGACGGGTGTTCTTCTCCGATTCTCTGACATCGGTGATCATCGGCTCGACGCTGGTCGGCGTCGGTGTGGCGGTCTCCTTTGCGGCCATGCCAACACTGATCATGTCGTCGGTGCCGATCACCGAAACCGCCTCGGCGAACGGACTGAACTCGCTGGTGAGAGCGATCGGGACCTCGCTGTCCAGCGCCGCCGTGGCTGCCGTCCTCGGAGCGGTGACCATCCGGGTCGGCGAGGCGGAACTGCCGTCCTTCACGGCATTCCAAGATGTGTTCTGGATGGCCGGCATCGCTGCCATGCTGTCGGCGTTGGTTGCTTGGTTCATCCCGGCCGCCAAGGGTGCGGCGGCGGTGGCCAAGCGGTCGGCGACGGTGGTCGGGGCCGGCGGGCGGGCAGAATTCGTGGTGCGCGGCAGCATTCGGCA
>JBBSUU010000095.1:0-8979 GCA_038234115.1 Mycobacteriales bacterium | reverse complement strand
TGCGCCAGCTGTTGGACTGGCAGCGAGAAGCCGGTGACGCCGGTGAATTTCTGGACACCCTGCGATACGAGATGGCGTCCAGGGAGATCTTCGTCTTCACGCCCAAGGGCGACATCATCACGCTGCCCGCCGAATCGACCCCGGTCGACCTGGCGTATGCGGTGCACACCGAGGTGGGAAACCGCTGTATCGGCGCCAAGGTCAACGGCCGCTTGGTGGCGCTGGAACGGACCTTGGACAACGGTCAGATTGTCGAGATCTTTACCTCCAAGGCAGTCGGCGCCGGCCCCAGTCGCGACTGGCTGAACTTTGTTGTCTCCTCCCGGGCGAAAACCAAAATTCGGCAGTACTTCGCCAAGGAACGCCGCGACGAAGCAATCGAGGTCGGCAAGGAGGGAATCACCAAGGCTTTCCGTCGTGCCGGGCTTCCCGTTCAACGAATGATTTCGCACGACAGTCTGGCCGCGGTCGCGCACGATCTCGGCTATCGCGATATCGCCGCCCTGTACGCGGCCGTAGGCGAGAGTCACGTTGCTGCAACGACTGTCGTATCGAAAGTCGTGTCACTGCAAGGTGGCGCCGAAGAGGTCGGCGAGGAGATGGCCGAGCGGTCGGCGCCACTACGGCCCCGGCGCCCGCAGCCCACCGGTGATGCCGGCGTTCTGGTCAAGGGGGTCTCGGATCTACAGGTCAAGTTGGCCCGCTGCTGTACCCCGGTACCGGGTGACAACATTTTGGGTTACATCACCAAGAGTGGCGCGGTTTCGGTTCACCGACAGGACTGCACCAACGCCGAATTCCTGCACGGGGCGCCGGAGCGGCTGATTCCGGTTGAATGGGACCCGCATTCGGCCTCGGTATTCTTGGTGGCAATTCAAGTCGAGGCCTTGGATCGGCACCGACTACTGTCCGATATCACCAAGACGCTGGCCGATGAAAAGGTCAACATCCTGTCCGCGAATCTCTCGATGACAAAAGACCGGATGGCGGTTTCGAAGTTTTCCTTCGAAATGGCCGACCCGAAACATCTGGGTCATCTGCTGCGTGCGGTCAGGGGAGTTGAGGGCGTCTACGACGTCTACCGCGTCACCAACGCCTGACGGCCGCGATGAAGGCGATCGACCTGGGCGGTGCTGATCCGGTTTCCGGGCGCGACCGCCCCGACTTCGATATTCGCGACATTGCCTGCGCTAACAGCACTATCGACGAATCTTGGCAGCCGCTACATCTGGACTGAACTGCGGGCCAGGAGCGGTGCCACCGAGATGCGCCGGCAGCCACCATCTATCATCTTCGTTCGTCGGGTGCACGGTGTAGGCCTGTTGGGCCTCATCGAGCATCTTTTGCATCTGGAGCCAGAGCTGAGTTGTCAGTTCGTCACGGCCGGTGTCAGGTCCGGGATGTATGGGCGGGCCGACGATGAGGGTAATGGGTGTGCCGCGTCGAAAGTTTCGATGCCCGTCAACGGTGGCAACTCGGTGGCCGCCCCAACCGATCACCGGGATGATCGGAACCTGCATCTGGATGGCGAGCGCGGCCGCCCCTGGTTTGAACGGCATCAAGGTCCAACTGCGGCCGATGGTGGCCTCCGGGAAGATGCCGACGATTTGCCCGTCTGACAGCTCGCGCACCGCGTGCCGGTAAGCACTGGCGCCGTGGGCTCGATCAACTGGGATATGACGCATCAACCGCATCATCGGGCCGGCCACCGAATTGGAGAACACTGCAGTTTTGGCCATGAAACGCACCAGTCTGCGTCGTCGTGAGGCGACCAACCCATTCAAGGCAAAATCCAGGTAGCTGATGTGGTTACCAGCGAGCACTGCGGCGCCGTGACGGGGCACATTCTCAGCGCCTCGAATTTGGATTTTAAGGCCCAGCGTGAAGAAGGTAAGCCGGAAGATCCGCACGATAAATCGGTAGGGCCAGTCCCGCATGCTGATGCCTCCGTTCGAATGTCGCTGGTTGGCCACCCGATGTCGCTGGGCTCACTGCGGTGGTTCGAGGCCACCCGCCGTCGGGATTGCTGCTTCGACCGGACCTTTCTACAGTATTGGTGAGGCTGCTGGGCGAGCCGAATGTCGACTGCCGAGGCAGTTTTGCGGCGAGGAATCCCGTCCGACTGTACGCACTCAAACCGAATGCGACTCGCAGGTCAGCTGAGGAAATCCACCTGAACCTGGTCCACTCCACGGATCGAGGCGATGATCTGAGCCTCGTCACCGATTCTGCCTCGTTCAGCCTTCGTCAACGGCACAAATTCTTCCACTGCGATGGTCAATTTCTTGCCTGTCTTTCGCGGCCGCCAGCTCGCTTTGATCTCGGCACCGGCCAGGACCGCGCCGGGGGAGCCGATGGCCTTCCACAAAGTTTTGGCTCGGAGCGAATCAGGCACCAGGATCCCGCGTTCGCGCGGTTGCAGCAACGGATCGCCGGCGGGCAGGAGCGCAACGACTTGAGCCGCGGCTGCGTGGTCGGCGTCCAGAATGCGGGCAATAAGCTCTGGTGTCGACTGACTGCGGATACCGTCGATGACTACGGGTTCAATATCTTTCGGAAGCAGCGCCGTGTTCTTTCTCAGTTGCCCAGCGGTGGTACCGAAGTGGGCGGCGACTTCGGCATTGGTGCCGGCACCGTTCAATTCGAGATAGGCATCGGCGAAAGCGGCAAATCCATTTTGCTTCAACGGCGTTCGGAAAGTTGGTGTCACCGGCGCCAAGGTTGCCGGCTTCACAGCCGCAACCAATCCCAATCCCGCCGGCAACGCGGCCGATCTGAAAAGCATTTCCAGCACGTGCACGGAATCACATGGCCCGCAGAAGCTCGAGTATCGCTTGTCGATGGCCTCGGTCACAGCGGCGCTCAAGACGGGCTTCGCCATCGGTCCACGGCAAATCTGTCGCAGCGCAGCAGCAACTACGCCAAGCGCTTCCAGAACATTGCAGTCGTTTTTGGCCAGATATGCCCCCGATCCGGCCAGACGAACCACGGCATCAGAATCGTCAGCCGGCCAGATGGCTGCACTGACGGCCGGCAGATCCTTGCGTCGGTGCACATGTGGGGAACCTCGGACACTCCAGACCAGCGCCAACTCACCGGCGTCAGCCGGTTCGGCGAGCCAGCTGCCGTCGCAGAGCGGTTTTCTGTTCTCTTCGACGAGTCGGGCTCCGAGTGCCAGTGCTGAGGAGCCAAGACTGTCTTGAAGTCCCAGCTGCCAAAAAGGCAGCTTCGACATCGTCAGGCTACGGGCCAAACCACTGGACAAGATCCGATACGCGAGCACCTGTCGGCGCGGGACCTGCCTCGGCTTAGCCGCGTTAGCCATCCGACATTGTTACTGCCGCCAAGAGTGCGCTGCCAACGGCCACTGCTATCAGCCGGTGGTCTGTGTCGATTCACCGGAGCCGCCAGCGGCGGTCGCCGGGTCGGCGGTCGCGGGGTCAGACATTCCTGGATCCACAATCGGCTCGGATGGAAGGATCTCGGCGCTGGTGGTCTCGACCGGACCCGGTGCGTCGGCAGCGTCGGCCGGCACATCGATGGTCACAACCCGAACCGTCTCCATCGGAGCGTCCAGTGCCCCGTTGGGATTGATTCCGGCCTTGGTGCCCTTGGCTGCGATGGCGTCGATCACGGTCAGTCCCACACTGTCCACGGTTCCGATGACGGTGTAACTGTTCGCCGGTAGATCGGCTTCGCCGTAAACGATGAAGAACTGCGAACCGTTCAGACCACCGGACCCGGTGTTGGCCATGGCGACAGTGCCGACCGGGTAGGCCGGCGCAGTTGCGGTGGTGGCTGCAGTGTCGGTGGTGCTTTCGTCAGTTTGATCCGTGGCGGGGGCGCCATCGGTGGACTCGGCGCTGCTTGTTGACTCGGCGCTGCTTGCTACCTCGGCACTGTTTGTTGATCCAGCGCTCTCGGTGGACGCCGCACTGGGGTCTGTGGTCTCGGTCGGGGCCGGCGGATACTCCAAGGCGTAGTCGTAGCCGGGTCCACCGCGGCCGGTGCCTGACGGGTCGCCGCACTGCAGAATCTTCAGCGTGCCATCAGTGGTGAGCCGGTGGCAGGTGGTGTCGTTATAGAAGCCCTGAGAGGCCAGGCTGATGAACGCGTTAACCGCGCACGGGGCCTGGGCGCGGTCCAGTGTGATGGGGATCACGCCAGAATTCAGGGTAACTGTGGCCGCAACACTGCCGGTGACAGCTGGGTTCGTGTTGCTCGGTGCTTTCACCGCTTTCACCGCCGATTCCGCTGCCGGGTAGGAACAAGGAGTCGTTGTTGCGGCCGAGGTGGTCGAATCCAACGAGCTGGCCGAACCGTCGGCGGCCTCGGTATCGCTCGAGCCGCGGGAGGTCGCAAACCAAATGACACCAGCAACAACAACAACCGCGGCAATGACTCCGGCAACCAGATTGCGTTGCTTGCGAGTGCGCGCGCGCTCCTGCCGATTGGCGAGCTGACGCTCTAGCTTTCGCTTCGCTGCGTCTCGTCGCTGCTGGTTGGTCGACACGGTGCAATCCTCCTGTGGGCTTACATGACGGGCAGCGCAAAAACGACGACAGGCCCGGCGGGCAGTCTAAGTGACGGCGCTGTGAGTTCGAGACCCGATCGCCGCATCCGGTGCAAAACCGGGCGAATCCGTCCTGATCCGCCGGTTAGGGTGGATGGGTGCTTATTGCAGGCTTTCCCGCGGGGTCCTTCCAGGCCAACTGCTACCTGATCGCCCTGGAACCAGGGTCGGAATGCATCGTCGTCGATCCCGGCGAGGATGCCTCGGCGCAGCTGGCAGCAGTCGTAGCCGAGCATCGGCTGCGGCCGGTTGCCGCTGTCCTGACCCATGGGCATCTGGACCACGCAGCATCGTTGCAAGAGGTTTGCCGTACCTACGACATGCCGGGTTACGTGCACGAGTCTGACGAGTACATGCTCGATGACCCCCTTGCGGCCTTATCCGACCAATTTCGCGCGGTAATGGCGGGCATGCCGATCCCGGCCATGCGGCCGGCGGAATTGCGCTATCTCGCCGAGGGCGATGTTCTGTCCTTGGCCGGTCTGAGTGTGCAGATCGATCACACCCCCGGACACACCCAGGGCGGAGTCGTGCTGCGGCTGGCCGCCGCGGCGGACGGTCCGGAAATTCTCCTGACCGGTGACACCTTGTTCGCCGGTTCGATCGGCCGTACCGACCTGCCCGGCGGATCGACCGATCAACTTTTGCTGTCGATCAAAACCAAGCTGTTGACCCGTGACGATGACGCGTTTGTGCTCCCGGGTCATGGTCCAACCAGCACAATCGGCGACGAACGAAAGTCCAATCCATTCCTGACCGGTCTGGGCTGATCCGCGAACACGTTGCTGCTCCCACAATTTTGAAGCCTAGGAATTCCGATGCCTGAATTTTTTGCGCCCAAGGGTGTACCCGATTACATCCCGCCGGTCTCCCGCGACTTTTTTGCCGTTCGAGACCAACTCCTCGATGCGGCCAAACGAGCCGGCTACCAACCGATCGAATTACCGGTTTTCGAGAACACGGCACTCTTTGCTCGCGGCGTCGGCGAGTCCACCGATGTGGTCTCCAAGGAGATGTGGACCTTCGACGACCGCGGTGGCAACACCGTCACTTTGCGTCCGGAGGGGACCGCCGGAGTAATGCGGGCCGTCATCCAGCACGGCATGGACCGCGGCCAACTGCCCGTGAAGCTCTACTACGCGGGACCGTTCTTCCGCTATGAACGTCCGCAGGCCGGTCGTTATCGCCAACTGCAGCAGGTGGGTATCGAAGCCATCGGTATCGATGATCCGGCACTGGACGCGGAGGTAATCGCCGTTGCCGATGAGGGTTTCCGACGAATCGGACTCACCGAGTTCCGCCTGGAGATCACCTCCCTCGGCGATAGCACCTGCCGACCTGAGTATCGAGAGCGATTGCAGGCCTTCTTGGCCGACCTGCCACTGGACGAGGCGACTCGGGCGCGCGCCACGTTGAACCCGCTGCGGGTGCTGGATGACAAGCGAGAAGAGATGCAGGCCATGGTGGCTCACGCGCCACTGATGATGGATTACCTGTCTCATGAGACGAGGCAGCACTTCCAGCAGGTGCTCGACGCTCTGGACTCGTTGAAGGTGCCGTACGAGCTGAACCCGCGGATGGTGCGAGGTCTTGACTACTACACGAAGACAACCTTCGAGTTCGTGCACCCAAGATTAGGGGCGCAGTCCGGGATCGGTGGCGGTGGGCGATACGACGGCTTGATGGCGGAACTGGGCGGGCAGTCGCTCTCCGGCATTGGTTACGGCATCGGGGTGGATCGGACAATGTTGGCCGCCCAGGCCGAGGGGCTCACCGTTGTCGACCCGGCGCGCGTTGATATCTACGGGGTACCGATGGGAGATACGGCCAAGGCCGTGCTTGTCACCGTGGCCGGTGAATTGCGCCGCGCCGGACTTCGGGTTGACCTGGCCTACGGCGGTAAGGGCCTGAAGACGGCGATGAAGGCGGCCAACTCGTCCGGCGCTCGGTATGCCCTGGTGCTGGGGGATCGGGAACTGGAAGCCGGCACTGTCGTGGTTCGCGACATGGTGTCAGGTGAACAGGAGACGACACCCATCGAGGCCTTGGCGCAACGATTGGCGCAACGACTGCGGTAAGGCGAGTTCTGCCGGCAAGGCTGGCCGAAAACCGTGGCGTCGGTGGCCAGCATGGCGGCGGCCTGACGACGGTCGGCCTTCGCGAGTGGAGCCAATCGTGTGGGAGTAGTTCGCGAGGACAAATTGGCCGCCTCGGCCGGTGTCCATGGCGAACTTTCACTTGACTCGAGTTGGAACATATGTTCGTATATTTGAGGAAAGAAGTTCACCTCGAGTGTTCCTCGTCCTGCCGCGATGCTTGCTTGGGCACGTCGCGTCAGGACCATCACCGCACTCGCCGTTGGCTCAAAATGTTGGGTCGCGGATATCGGGTGGCCTCCTTCCGCCAACTTGGAAGGTGCGACCGATGTCACGATCATTTTCGAAGAGATCCCTTTACTGGCAAGGAATCGACGATCCTGCCAGATGGAGTACAGCAAACGTTGAACTTGGCGTCGACCGGTTGACAGCCCATGGCGAAAGTTGGACCGATAGCTACGAATTGGCGTGGCAACTCACTACGGTTGGGGATTGGGTCACCGATCGACTGGAAGTCCGAGTAGTTGGACTGGGATCGAACAGAAGTTCGCTCAATCGGGCACTATTCCTTCATCGATCATCGGCGGGGCTGTGGAGTTCGCAGACCGTGCGATCCGAGTCGGCTGTCCAGCCCGATACGCGCGGGCGCACCGATGAATTGGGTCTTCCGGGAATCGGGGAACCTGCGACGCTGACCGGCGTCCTGGATTGCGATCTCGGGTTTTGTCCGTTGACAAACACGATGCCCATAAGACGACTCGGATTCCAGCAGAAGTCGTTGATGGAGGCGTCCGAGCAAGAGATGACGGTGGCTTGGGTCCAGGTGCCGAGCTTACGGGTGGTGGCCTCGCGCCAGACTTATGCCAAGCAATCAGGACACGTTGAATACCGCAGTGTTGAGAGCGATTTCAGATCACGGCTCGAGATCGATGGCGACGGTTTGGTGGTGAACCATCCGGGGGTGGCCAAGCAGGCGGAGCGGTTTGCCGTGGGCGCCTGAGCGGCTCACTGGTCTGGGCACACGCCGCTCGCGACGACCAATTCTTAATATTCATAAATTTGTGAAATAAGCGTAGCGTCCCTGATATGACCACCGTTATCCAGGCCACGGGACTTGAGAAGACCTTCGGCAAATTGCACGCACTTGATGGACTCGACCTATCGGTGGACCAGGGCGAAGTTCATGGTTTCCTCGGTCCGAACGGTGCCGGCAAGTCCACTGCCATTCGTGTCCTACTCGGGCTGATCAGGGCCAGTGGGGGAGCGGTGTCAGTGTTCGGTCAGGATCCTTGGCGCGAATCTGTTGCCCTCCATCGCCGAATTGGCTACGTCCCAGGAGATGTCAGCCTATGGCCGAATTTGAGCGGTGGCGAGGTCATCGATCTGCTGACCAGGCTCCGCGGCGGGGCTGCCCCCAATAGGCGCGCGGAACTGATCGAAGTTTTCCAATTCGACCCCAGTAAGAAATCACGCTCTTACTCCAAGGGGAACCGACAGAAAGTAGCGCTGATAGCGGCGCTGGCCGCACCTGCCGATCTTTATATATTCGACGAACCAACATCCGGACTGGACCCGTTGATGGAATCGGTTTTCCGGCAACAGGTTCAGGCTGCTGTCGGACAAGGCGCAACCGTGCTTCTCAGCAGCCACATTTTGACCGAGGTCGAGCACCTGTGTCATCGGGTAAGCATCATCCGGGCCGGTCGGAATGTTGAGTCAGGCTCCCTGGTCGACCTACGTCACCTCACCCGCACCGAGTTCTCCTTCTCCACCGATCGCCCGACCGATCAGCTGCTGATCAGTGGACTCGTCCACGACACCGCGATCGATGGCTCCCAAGTCAAGTTCACTGTCGATAGCGTCGACATTCCAGCCGTGCTCGGCCTGCTGGCAACGATGGATGTGCAGGCACTGACGGTCGCTCCGCCCTCGTTGGAAGAGCTCTACATGCGCCACTACGGCAGCCGGAATGATCAGCGTGGCCGGCCAGTCGAACCAGCCGAGAGATGAGTACGCTCGCGCCGGCAAGATCAGCCGGGCCCGGAAAATCCACCTTGGCGGTCTTGGTGAAATTTCGCTTTCGCCAAGACCGGGTCCAAGTGCTGATCTGGTTGCTGTCAACAGCTTTGCTGGTATTTGTCAGTGGTGCGGCCGTGGTGAGCACCTTCGGGGGCGAGGTGGAGCGCCTAGCGTTGGTCAGACTTGCTGCCGGTAATCCGGCGTTGCTGATGCTGCGGGGTATTCCGCAGGGCACCGGTGTCGGTTCGCTGGTGTTTTTCCAGGTCTTCACCTACCTCGGTGTGCTCGCCG
>JBBSUU010000094.1:0-9002 GCA_038234115.1 Mycobacteriales bacterium | reverse complement strand
GCGCAGCAAACAAAACGCCGAAGGTCAGGGGCAGGCCGACGTCAGGGCCGGTCACCGCCAGTTGATTGGTGTCGATACCGCTGCCTTGGCCGGTGCCGGTCCCGGGACCTTTGGGAGTTGATGGCCCACCGGTGGTTGACTGCTCGCCTGTGGTTGGCTGATCGGTGGTCATACTGCTCTCGGAACTCACGGCTGTGATCCCCTTGCGGGCGCCGTCACCATCGGGCGCACTCGGGCTCCCCGGTGTCAAACCCGCTGCACCGGTCGGGCTGCTCGAGGTGGTATCCGAGGTCGACGTGGGTGAGGTGGTGCTGCTCGTAGTCTCCGCCGGCGATTTGCAGGCCGCGGCGGTGATGACATTGTTATCCAGCGTCACCGCACCATTGCGAGCCAACACCCGGCCCTCAATCGTCGCTCCGGTCTGCGCCGCAATCGAGGTCAGGGCCATCACCGTCCCGACGAAGGTCGAGTTGCTGCCCAACGTTACCGAGCTCCCCACCTGCCAAAAGACATTGCAGGCCTGGGCGCCGTTGACCAACAGCACGGTGCTGTCCGATGCTGTGATCAGAGTGCTGGCAGCTTGGAATATCCAGACGGCGTTGGGATCTCCCTGCGCATCCAGGGTCAGCTCGCCGGTCAACCCGAGAGTCGGTCCGGTATACACACCCGAAACCAGGGTTTGTCCGACCAGATCGGCGCTGGCGGCAGCCGAGCTCGGGCGGCCCGCTGCGTCGTCATACGCCGCGGTGAGATCTATCTTTGCTTGCGCTGCTTGAACATCGGCAGCATGGATGACCCCGTTGGTGATAATGCCCGGTGGGAAACCGACAACCGCACTCCCCTCATGGACCCCGACGCTGCCACTGATCTCAGACGGACCGGTGTTGGTCACCGTCTCGCCGGCCAGAACCGCGTATTCCGCTGCGGTGCCCAACCCGATCGCGGACTCGGCCGCCAAAGCCGTTGCGCTACTGCCGATGGCAACTGCCATCGACAACACACATACCGCGCCGGACGCCCATAGTCGACGGCGAGAAAAAGAGGAGATAAGTGCCGGAGAAACCACGGAACCGAACATGCGCATCAACGGAATGTAGGCAGCACGCGGCAAGAAGACAACGGACAGATCAGACTTATAGCCTACCGTGGAGTATCGATATCAGTTGGGGCGAATCGGTCACCCTCGGTAAGCGAAAACCCTCTGCACCTCAGTCTTTGGTGACCGGGCGCGACAGTCACAACTTCCTGGCGGGTCAGGACTTTGAGGATTTCTCCCACCTGATAGCCGTGTTCCACCGGATGTCGCAGTGGCAGCTCTGGATGGAGTTGGTAGCGATTTCGGCGGCCTTCACGAGCCACGGTCAGATAACCGCCCTCCACGAGGTCGGCGACGATGCGCTGTGCGGCGCGTTCGGTGATGCCGACCAACTGCGCCAGGTCGCGATGTCGAATCCCGGGATCACGAGCTACACACAGCAGCGCATGGGAGTGGTTGGTGAAGAAGGTCCAGTCCGCCATTTCCCCACGCTACCCGAAAAAGCGTCTTCTATCGCGTGCTTTGCAAAACACGATTATTGACACCCGTCTTTAAAGTCACCTATTCTCGGTCGCATGTCAGTCCTCAGCTCAGCAAAATGTTCGGTGCGGCCGTGATCTCATACGTGCTGCCGGCAGTCTTGCTGCTTCCACTGGCCGGGGCACTGCCGGCCGGCATCCTGGGATCACACCGGGGTGCGATGGCGGCCCGCGTCGTCCTGGGCGCGACAGCGCTCAGTACGTTCGGCGCACTGGCGCTGTTGGTCTCGGTGTCCTCTTCGGGGCCGGTGTCAGCCGGCTGGAACGGCACGGACGGCCGACTCCTGGTCGGAGTGGGTGTGGACCGATTGACCGCAGTGCTGCTACTCCTGGTGTGCGCGGTCAGCACTCTCGTCCAGGGTTATGCGGCGAGGTATTTGGCCGGTGATCGGCGCCAACTCTGGTTCGTGGTGGGTACAGCGGTACTGACCACGGCCTCGGCCGGACTGATGGCAGCTCTCACCCTGATCGGTCTCGCGGTGTGCTGGAGCGCGGCCGGTGTCGGGCTGTGGCTGCTGCTGGGCACCTACCCGGACCTGTCCGACGCCCGAGACGGGCGGCTGCGAACGGCACGCGCGTTTGTCCTGGGCGACGTTGCGCTGTGGGTGGCGGTCGGGCTCGCCACCGTCAGTTGGGGCAACCTGGACCTGCGTGAGCTCGGGAACAAGCCGTTGCCGGCCGCTGCCGGTGTGTTGCCGTTGATCGGTGCTCTGGTGGTGGTTGCCGCCGCGAGCAGGTCGTCCCAGGTTCCGTTCCAGCGTTGGCTGCCGGCGACGCTGGCTGCGCCGACACCGGTTTCGGCCCTCTTGCACGCCGGCGTGGTCAATGCCGGCGGGGTCCTCTTGATCCGGCTGGCGCCACTTTCATCCGCCTCTCGACTTGCTATGGGGCTGGCTTTCGGAATCGGTGCGGTGACGGCGGTGTACGGCACGGTGCTGATGCTCACCAAACCTGATGTCAAGGGTGCATTGGCGCACTCCACCATGGGCCAGATGGGATTCATGATCATGACCTGCGGACTTGGTCTGTACGCAGCAGCGGTCATTCACCTGGTGCTGCACGGGCTTTACAAAGCCACCCTGTTCCTCGCCTCCGGGACCGCAGTGCAGCGCCACATCGGAAAGGCCGCTGCCCCGTCCGCTCCGCCCCTGTCAAGGACCACCCGACTCCTCGTAACCGCTATCGCTGTCGTGGCGCCCGGCCTGCTGCTGTGGATTGTATTGCAGGTGCTGCACCCGGCCCTGACTCCGAACACCGAACTCCTGCTGGCCTTCGCCTGGGCCACTGCCGGCGCCACCACCCTCGCGTGGCTGCGTCGTCACCACCGGCCGCTGGCCCTGTTCGGTGCCGTTTTGGGCGTGACCGCCTTCCTCACCGGGTATGTCGCCCTCATCGCCGCTGCTGACCGGTTCCTCGAACGAGCATTGCCGACACCGGTGGTAGCGCTGCCCGGAACCGGTTGGCTGTTGGTGGCGGTGCTCGTCGGCCTGGGCCTGATCGCCATACTTTCCCGACCCTGGTTTGCGGGCCGCGCCGACTGGCTGGGCACGCTGCATCGGCGGGTCTACGTCATGACATTGACTGCCGGCCATGTCAGTCGATCCAGAAAGTCTCAACAAATTTCGATCAGGGAGACAGATCTCGGATGGTCAGTGGACAACGCGGCACTGCCCGTGCTGGTGCGCTCATGAACGCGCCCGGCCACACGTCCGGCAATGAAGTGACATCCCATCGCCCAGAGCGGGCCGCAACGCTGTTCCCGGCGATCTCCCTCGGCGCGCGTCGAGCCCGACTGCGCGCCGACATTGCAGTGGCCTCAAGGGTTCTCCCGGTTCACTACCCATTACAGTCCTTTATTGCGGTAAACCCGCTCGGCGGGCTGGTGGAGCACCCGTTCCCGGCCGCCCTCGAGCTGGCCGGCCAGTTCTATGGCGCCCCAGGAACACTCACCGAAACCTGGTTTCGCGCCGCCTATGACACCGGGCGAATTACCGCCGCCGATCTCACTGCCGCGCTCCGGGAGCTTCACCCCGACTTGCTGACCGCACCGCCCGTTCTCGTCGGCGGCCGCACCATCACGGCCTCTGAGCTGCTGCTCTCCGACCTACTGCATTCCGCCCCGACTCCCGCCGCACGCCGGTCTCGGCTCAGCAGGTCCGAGCAGATTGCGCCCGAGATCGCAGATACCGTGGATGATCTGACGGGCAAGTGGTGCACCGCCTACCTGGGTGATGCTGGCTGGTCGATGCCGGACCGGGATCTGGGGCTCTACTCCTGCTGGCGAGCTATCGCCCGCTATGATCGGACCCTTCCGCGCCCTGTTCGTACGCTCATTTCCCAGCTGCCGGAACGACCCGATGACGCCATCCTCGCCGCGCTGGACCAGCTCGGGGTAATCCAAGGTGACTGGCTGGCATACCTGCAGACCGATCTGACGCGGCTGCCCGGCTGGGCCGCGCACGCCCGGTGGAACTCCGAGCATCCCCAGTCCGCCGGCGTCCCGTCAGGCGGGCCCACCTTGCTCGACTATCTGGCCATGCGGGTCAGCTGTGAGGCCTTATTACTGCACCATGACGGCCATCTACCGACCACCGGGCAATCGGGCACCATGAGTAAAACCCCGACACTCCCGCTGCCGCAGGTGCAACCGGCGACACATTCCGGTGATGCTGAAATCCGGGTGGATCTTGCGCTGGCCGGATTGGGCATTCATCACCCGCAGACCGAAGAGTGCGATGCTGTTGATCAAATACTGCAAACCCTACCGGCCCAGAAGCGGTGCCTGATTTGGCAGCAGGCCTTCGAGGGTCACTACCGCGACCGGCTTCTCGCTCAGCTCACCCGCACTGCACCCGGCGGTCCAACCGGGTCATCAGAACCCGGGCGCGGCGCGACGCGGGCGCAGGTGGTGTGCTGCATCGATGCCCGCTCGGAGGGACTGCGTCGCCATCTGGAGTCGCTGGGTCCGGACGGGACGTTCGAGACCCTGGGATTCGCCGGGTTTTTCGCTGTCGGGATCCGCTTCACCGACCTGGCCGGCGGCGCCGCGCAGGACCTGTGCCCAGCCTTGATCTCCCCCACCACCGCCATCTACGAAACCCCCGCGGCGGGCCTGGCCGCTCAATCCACCCGTCGGCTCACGGGTTTGAGCTATCTCGCGGCGTCTCGAGAATCGTTTCATCTGGCAAAGGACAATCTGCTCTCCCCCTTCACTCTCGCCGAGGTCGGCGGCGTTTTCGCCGGGCCGGTGGCGGCGGCGCGGACCGCTACCCCTGGTGCCTTCGGCAAACTGCGTCGCATGCTGCACCGCCGCGCCGCCCCGCCCGCGACCACCGCTTTGAACGTATCGGAGGGGTTTTCGCTGGCGGAACGTATTTTGTACGCCCAGGTCGCCTTGACCACCATGGGTCTGACCCGCGACTTCGCCCGCTTGGTGGTGCTCTGTGGTCATGGTTCCATCACGGAGAACAACCCCTATCAGGCGGCACTGGACTGCGGCGCCTGCGGCGGGCACAGCGGCGCCCCCAATGCCCGCACTGCTGCAGCGCTGCTCAATGACCCGGCGGTGCGCTCCGAGTTGCCGGGCCTGGGAATCAAGATCCCGGCCGACACCTTCTTTGTGGCCGCCGAACATGACACCGCCACCGACCGGATCGTTCGGCTGGACGGCCACCTCGTTCCGGCCGGGCACCAGGGCGACGTCGCTCAACTCGACCGTGACCTGGCAACCGCCGGTCGGCTGCTGGCCAACGAGCGAATTGTAGATCTGCCCGGTGTGGGCTCGCGCGCCCGTCGAAACCCGGCGGCGGCAGTTCGCCATGCCGCGGCTCGCTCTACTGACTGGGCGCAGGTCTATCCGGAGTGGGGCCTGGCGGGTAACGCCGCTTTCGTGATCGGTCCCCGCAGTCTGAGCCGCGGTCTGGATCTTGGCCGCCGCGCATTTCTGCACTCCTACGACGCCGAGGTCGACCCGGACGGGTCCGCGTTGGAAACCATTCTGACCGCACCACTCGTCGTGGCCCAGTGGATCAGCGCGCAGTACTACTTCTCAGCTGTCGCCCCCGAAGTCTTCGGCGCGGGCAGCAAGACGATCCACAATGCCGTCGGCGGTCTGGGCGTCCTCGCGGGTCACACCGGCGACCTGCAACTGGGTCTGCCCCGGCAATCGATCTCCGTCGGTGAGCGACTGGTGCACGAACCCATGCGCCTGCATGCCCTGGCGCAGGCCCCGCTCGAACGCATCGAGGAGATAATCGCCCGAAACACCGTCTTGCAAGAGTTGTTTGGCAACTGCTGGATCAGCCTGACCGCCCGAGCCGATCCCACCCAGCCGTGGCAGCACTACGCCCCCTCCGGCTGGCGGCCCTGGGTCCCCGCAAACCCCTGAGCAATCCGCCTGAGCCGCCCGTTTTGAACCACCCACTCGCGCCGCCCGGCGCGACTCGCCGCTAAGAAGGACCCCATGGATAAAACAGGCCTCACCCGCATGACCAAGATCGAAGTCGTCGTCCGAGGAAGCGACGCGGCTGCAGTTCGCGACCTGATTCAGGCCGCCGGCGCCACCGGATTCACCAGCCTGTCCGGCGTCTCCGGATTAGGCCACCATGGGGAGCACCAGGGCCGCCTGCTGTTCAACCAGCAGGCCACCCTCGAGCTCATCATCACGGTCGTCCCCTACGAACGATGCGGTGACATCATCGCTGGCCTGCGCCCACTGCTCACCGCCTCCTCCGGGGTAATGTTCGTCGCCGACACCTACGTCAGCCGCCCCGACTACTTCAGCTGACCGATCCGACTGCCTCTTGAGAATGGTCACCGCAATCTAGACAGGTCCTATCGTGCAGGGCTCCCTTTGAGCTTCTCGGCGTGGCAGCGATGCTCAACACAGTCGTTGGTCTGGTTCGCTGCCGGCAGTCGGGGCAGATCAGCTCCTCCGTAGATCCAAGGGCATTTCAGACATTTCGGTAACAATTGTGGCTTGCTGGTGTAAAAATAGGATTGCTTGCAAGAATTTCCAGGCCAGTGGGCGCAGCCTTCCTGAGCCCACTTGCTGACCCTCCGTTCGAAAGGAGGTGACAGATGGTTACTGCCACCAACGTCAAGGCCGGCGGATACAGGGGCCCCTGACCCCGTAGTCACCCCCACCGTCCGAAAGCAGGTGAAACAGATGAACACCTCCACCAACGTCAAGGCCGGCGGGTTCAAGTTCCCCTGATCCCGCGCTCAACTCATCGCTCGAAAGGAGGTGAGGAACATGGTTACTGCCACCAACGTCAAGGCCGGCGCCAAGCGGGGCCCCTGATCGACTCGCTCGCAGCGGTAGTCGATTCGACAAGAAGAAGGTGTCAACTCTGATTGTCAAGACACGCGTAAAAGCGGCCCCCGGGGTATGCGATGTGTAGCGATCGGAGACCAGCTCAGGACGGGGATGACCTGTTTAGTACCGAGAATGTTTACCCGGTCGGCAGTGTCATCCCCGTTCGGCGTCGCCGGGTGCCGGAGGTGGTGCAGACGTCGAACCTGGACTGCGGCCCGGCGGCGCTTTCAGCCCTGCTGACCGGTCTGGGTCTAGACGCATCGTATGAACAGTTGCGGGACCTGTGCGCAACTGATGTCGACGGCACCAGCATCGACGCGATGGAGGCGGTTGCGGTGGCTGCCGGCACCGATGCGGAACAGATGGTCGTACCTGCAGAGCATATTCTGCTGCTACCCGATGAGTATTTACCGGCGATAGCGGTCACCGAATTGCCGGATGGTTTCACCCATTTTGTAGTCATCTGGAGCCGACGCGGTAGCCGATTCCAAGTGATGGATCCCGCTCACGGACGACGTTGGCTCAAGCCAGCGCAGGTACTCGCCGAGCTGTACCGGCATACCGCAAGCGTGCCGGCTCAAGCTTGGCGCGAATGGGCGGGCAGCCCGGTGTTCACCGACGGTCTGACCGCTCGCCTGCGCGCCTTGGGCATCCCTGTGACCGACGCTGAGCATTTGATCTCTGCGGCCCTGATGGATGAGGGTATCGACGGCCTGCGCAACCTTGACGCCGCAATTCGCCAGCTGGACGTGACCGGCCAGGGGACGATCGAGAATTGGCTCCACACCGACCTTCCGCAAGGTCGCTACTCATGCCGACCGTTGTCTGACGATACGGTTGCCCTGTCCGGGGCGGTGATCGTGCGTGCCCGTCATTTCGATCCGGTGAAAGCCGACCCAGAGTTGCTCGATCGGTTGGCCCGGGTCGGTCCGCGGGCATCTGAGCTGATACGTCGAAATTTGCCCCGTCCGGGGTTGGCGGTTTCGGCGGTCATCGTCGCAGCCACCATCTCCGCAATCGGATACATCGCCGAAACGTTGGCTCTGCAAAAGGTTCTGGACGCCGCAACACCGAGCAGCGAGATTAACCTGCCGCTGGTCGCGGCGGTTGTGGTCGGTGCGGCGCTCTGGACTTTGGCCTGCATGTGGATAGTGCGAGCTCAAGGTCGAATGTTCGAGGTGCATCTGCGCACTCGGGTGGCCTCGACCCTCGCCCGGCTACCGGATGCTTGGACGCGATCTCGGCCGCTGTCGGATCTGGCCGAACGGAGCCATCTGTTACATCGGCTTCGTGATCTACCGGGGCAACTGTTCCAACTGGTCTTCGGTCTGGCCACGGTGGCGGCGGCGGCGGTGATCTTGGCCGTGCGTACCCCGGCCGCTCTCCCGTTCGTCGTTCTACTAGCCGCAGTTTCGGTGGCCGGCCCGGCGATCGCGGTCCGAGCCGCAGCAGAGCGGGATCTGCGGCTGCGGACCCTAGCCGGCGGGTTGACCCGGTACACCGAGGACGCGCTGCTCGGCGCGGAGGCGGTCTACTCCAGCAACGGTCGAGCGGCCATCGAGCATGAGCACGAGCGGACGCTCACCCATTGGCGCGCCGCCGGTCTGGCTCTGGTGGCGACCGCCTCGACTGCCCGGGCAGTGCTGGACGTACTCACCATCGGCCTGGGTTGTCAGGTGGTGGTGATGGTGGCCTCGCACGCAGGTCCTGCATGGGCCGTCATCGGTGGACTTCTGGTCCTACAACTCATCGATGGAGGCGCTCAGCTGACCGACCTGTTGCGGAGCAGCCCGGTCATCCGTTCGGTGCTGCTTCGGATCGCAGCGTGGCTGGGGGCGGCCCAGAATACCGATGCCGTGCCCAGCAACACTTCGGGCGTCATCGACAGGAATGGCGGCATCCGACTCGATGGCGTCAAGGTTCAGATCGGGCCGGTGGAGCTGCTTTCCGACGTTAACCTGGATTTCCCGGTCGGTACCCACGTCGCCGTGGTCGGGCCCTCCGGTGGTGGCAAGACCACCCTCCTCGGTGTATTACTCGGCACCATCGAGCCCACCGCTGGGACGGTGCACCGCCCGGGTGGTCGGGGGTCTGTCGCCTGGATAGCAGT
>JBBSUU010000093.1:0-9042 GCA_038234115.1 Mycobacteriales bacterium | reverse complement strand
GTCGAGGGTCGGGCTCACCCAGGTCAGGTGCGGGATCAATTGGGCGCTGTCGACGTTGTCGAGGGAGCCGGAGACAACGATGACGATCAGCGCGGCCACCAGGGCTCCGGGTACCGACCACCGGCGCGCGACCCGAAGCAGGACAAGCCAGGTCAGCAGTACGGGCGCAATGGCCGCTGGTTCCAGGGCCAGCGCCTTGAAGGGAGCCACGCACAGGGTGATCAGCACCCCGGCCAGCATCGCATTGGCGATGGCGGGTGGTATCTGAGCGACCCAGCGTCCGAGCGGCTTGATCAGGCCGGTGGCCAGGTAGAGCAGACCGGCGAAGGCGAAGGCGCCCAGCGCCGAGCGGTAGCCGGCGGCCGGCACACTGGCGCCGGCAAGCAGCGCGGCGCCGGCGGTGGACCAGGCCATGGTGATCGGCATCCGGTGTTTCAGCGAAAAAATAATACAGCCGGCGCCCATCGTCAGGCAGAGCACGAAGAGTCCGGAGGCGGCTTGGAGGTCACTGGCACCGACAGCCTTGAGGCCCGTCAGAACGACCGCAAATGAGGATGTGAAACCCACAATGCCGGCCACTACACCGGTCAAAATGGTGGGCCCGATGCCGGCTACCCGGTCGACGGGCCGGACCGGTACGGGGGTATGCGACAACGAGCACTCCTAGATGTTCTGTTAACAGAACAGACGATACTGCCCAGACCTGAACCGGTCCAGTGTGATGTGCCAAGCTGTCGTCCATGACCGAGCCCGGGCTGCCTCTGCTGGGATCGGAAGCTCGGGTGGGGTCAGGCGGTCCGGACGCGGCGCCTTCGGCGGACCGTACCCCGGGGGCCTCGATTTCCGCCGGCTCCGATGCACCCACCGCTGCTCAATTCGGTGCCCAGGTGGGCGCCCGGATCCGCCGTCTGCGCACGGAGCGCGGAATCAGCCTCACCGACCTTGCCCGGCGGGCCGGTCTGGGCAAAGGAACGCTGTCGGAGCTGGAAACCGGACAGCGAAATCCCACCTTGGAGACTCTGTACGCCCTGACCAACCCGTTGGGGGTGGGACTGGCAAGTCTGCTGACCAGTTGGCGACCTGCTGGCCACGCCCACGGTGTCTCGGTTCAGGGTGAGGCCGCCGGGGCCTATCTCCTCGACGTCCTCGAGGATACCGAAACCGGATCCATCACCGAGGTCTACCGGCTGACGGTGGCCGCCGGCCCGGCCTATGTCTCCGGGTCCCACGGCCCTGACGTCACAGAACGATTGACCCTGATCTCCGGCTTTGCCGCGGTCGGTCGGATCGGGCGGTTGCAGGAGATCGGCCCTGGTCAGAGTGCCGAATGGATTTCCGATTCCGAGCATTCCTACCAGGTGCTCAGCGGCACCGTGGTGGGGATCCTGCTGATCACACATCCTCGGCGTTGACAGTCCTTGCGCGGGTCGCAATCTCCAGCTTTCGATGCAACTCTAAGGGAATACCCCGGCGAGGTATAGAGTTGGACTCGGTGTACCCCCTTGGGGTATCCGTATCCTGACTCGAGCATGAGGAGATCCGCCATGACCACCACCACTTTCCAGGTGACCGGAATGACCTGCGCCCACTGCGAAGCTGCGGTCAAATCGGAGGTGAGCGAACTGGCTGGGGTCAGTGACGTTCAGGTCAGCGCCCAGACCGGGGTCCTGATCGTCACTAGCGAAGCCGCTCTCGACGACGCCGAAGTCCTGGCCGCCGTCGATGAGGCAGGCTATGCCGCCATGCGGGTGTCCTGATCATGTCCCGACCTTTAACGGACCGGGCGGTGGCCACGGGCACCGGAATCGAGTTGGAAATCGGCGGCATGACATGCGCCTCCTGCGCGATGCGGATCGAGAAAAAACTCAACAAACTCGACGGCGTGACCGCAACGGTCAACTACGCGACCGAAAAGGCCACCGTCAAGGCGCCGGCCGACTACGACTCCGCGCTGTTGATCGCCGAGATCGAAAAGACCGGTTACAGCGCAGTCCTGCCCGCGATCAAGGTCGCCGAGGCAGCGCCGGCACCCGATGCCGAGATGGTGTCCCTGCGACAACGGCTGATCGGGGCAATTGTGTTGGCCGTCCCGGTCATTGTGCTGGCGATGGTCCCGGTTCTGCAGTTCCAGTATTGGCAGTGGGCAAGTCTGACACTGGCCGCGCCGGTGATCATCTGGGCAGCTTGGCCATTCCACCAGGCCGCCTGGATCAACCTCCGTCATGGGGCGGCCACCATGGACACCTTGATTTCTGTGGGTGTGTCAGCCGCATTCCTCTGGTCGCTGTACGCGCTTTTCTTCGGGACAGCGGGTCTACCTGGAATGACCCACGGATTCGAGTTCACCATCGCTCGTAGTGATGGCGCCGACAATATCTATCTCGAGGTCGCTGCCGGCGTCACCATGTTCGTTCTGGCCGGGCGCTATTTCGAAAAGCGATCCAAACGACAGGCCGGGTTGGCGCTGCGCGCTCTCTTGGAACTCGGCTCGAAGGAAGTCGCCGTTGTGCGCAACGGTGTCGAGACCCGGATCCCCAGTGAAGAACTCGTTGTCGGCGACCAGTTTGTCGTCCGACCCGGGGAGAAGATAGCCACTGACGGGGTGGTCGTATCCGGTCGGTCCGCCGTCGACGCCGCGATGCTGACCGGCGAATCGTTGCCGGTTGAAGTCGGTGAAGGCGATGCGGTGACCGGAGCGACGGTGAATGTTGGTGGTCGCCTGATGGTTCGGGCGACCCGCGTCGGATCGGACACCCAACTTGCCCAGATGGCTAAGCTTGTCGAACAGGCCCAGTCCGGCAAAGCTGAGGTTCAGCGATTGGCCGACCGGGTGTCCGGGATCTTCGTCCCGATCGTGATCGCGATATCCGTTGCGGTCCTGGGCGGTTGGATTCTCGCCGGGTTCCCGCTTTCGGCTGCCTTCACCGCGGCCGTGGCGGTACTGATCATCGCCTGCCCGTGCGCCCTGGGCCTGGCCACGCCGACCGCCCTGCTGGTTGGGACCGGCCGCGGTGCGCAATTGGGCATTCTGATCAAGGGACCGGAAGTTCTGGAATCGACCCGAAAGGTCGACACCATCGTGCTGGACAAGACCGGTACCGTCACCACCGGCAAAATGACCCTGCAACAGGTGATTTTGGCCCCTGGAGCGGCACGCGAGGAGGTTCTACGGTTTGCCGGATCCCTCGAGGACGCCTCCGAACACCCCATCGCGAAGGCGATCGCCAAGGCTGCGTCGCAGGAGTTGGGAGCGCTACCGGTTCCGGAATCCTTCGAGAACGTGGAGGGGCTCGGTGTCAAGGGGGTGGTTGATGGGCACGCGGTGCTCGTGGGCAGGGAGAGCCTGTTGGCGCAGTGGGACCAGCACCTTGACCCAGATCTCGCCGAGGCCAAGGCCGCGGCCGAAGCCGAGGGTAAGACAGTGGTCGCGGTGAGTTGGGATGGCCGGGCTCGCGCCGTGCTGGTGGTTGCAGATGCGATCAAAGCGACCAGCGCGCAAGCGATTTCGCAGTTCAAACAGTTGGGTCTGGACCCGGTGCTGCTGACCGGAGACAATCATCGGGTGGCCGCACAGGTTGCTGCCGAAGTAGGGATCACCCACGTCATCGCAGAGGTGTTGCCCAAGGACAAGGTGGCGGCCATCGCCCGGATGCAGGCGCAGGGCAAAGTCGTGGCGATGGTAGGCGATGGGGTCAACGACGCCGCCGCGCTGGCCACGGCAGACCTCGGCCTGGCCATGGGAACCGGTTCCGATGTGGCGATCCAGGCCGCCGATATCACCCTGGTACGCGGTGACCTGCGCGCGGCCGCTGATGCAATCCGGTTGTCTCGCAAGACATTGCGCACCATCAAAACAAACCTGTTCTGGGCGTTTGCCTACAATGTGGCGGCCATCCCGCTCGCCGCGCTCGGCCTGCTGAACCCGATGCTCGCCGGCGCCGCTATGGCATTCTCCAGTGTCTTTGTGGTCAGCAACAGTCTGCGGCTTCGGACCTTTACCTCTCGTGCACACTGAACGCTGCCGGCGCCCTCGATGTAGCTACCGGCCCGAGTAAAGGAATCGATAATGGAATCCATCATCCCGACCGATATCAACACCGGCACCGGCGATCTCGTCGGTAGCGGTGAGGTCACCGGCACAGCGGACCACGGACATCACGGCGGCCACGGTTACATCAGTGACAAGGCCAAATACCTGGCCCGACTCAAGCGAATCGAGGGTCAGGCCCGCGGAATCCACCGCATGGTTCACGAAGAGCAGTACTGCATCGACATTCTCACTCAGATATCAGCCGTGACCAAGGCCCTGGAAGGAGTGGCCTTGGCACTGTTGGATGATCACCTCAAGCATTGCGTTCTGGATGCGGCAAAGAACGGTGGACCTGAGGCCGAGATCAAACTCCAGGAGGCTTCGGCGGCAATTGCCAGATTGGTCCGCTCCTGATCAGTTCTGGCGCGGGTCAACCCGGGCGGCGATCAACCCGGGTCGCGGTCAACTCGGGTAACGCCGGATCAGCGCGGCGAGCGCTTGGCCGCCCCCGATGCACATGGTGACGATGCCGGTCTCCAGATCACGGCGGCGAAGATCCTTGATGACACGAACCGTGAGGATGGCGCCGGTGGCGCCGACCGGATGACCCAGGGCGATCGCGCCGCCGTAGGGATTGGTGCGCGCCGGGTCAAGACCGGCGTCGCGGATGACCGCAACCGCCTGGGCGGCAAAGGCCTCGTTGAGTTCGACCACGTCGACATCGGCGGGGGTGAGCCCGGTTCGCTGGAAAAGCGTTTTCAGCGCCAGTACCGGTGCATAACCCATGATCTCCGGTTCCAGAGCTCCGGTGGCGACCGACTCCAGAATGGCCAGCGGTGTCAGGCCCCGCTCCTTGGCCGTTGATTCGCGCATCATCACCACCGCTGCGGCGCCGTCATTGATTCCCGAAGCGTTGCCTGCCGTCACCGAACCTTCGGCCTGGAATGCGGGTCGCAGCTTGGCAAGTCCCTCGAGGGTGGTGCCGGGACGTGGGTGTTCATCGGTTTCGACCATCACGGGTTTACGCCCGCCGCTGCTGACCGGGGTGATCTCTTCGGAAAAGGCGATCACCGCGCCCGGGCTGGCGGCGCGCTGTTGACTTTGCAGGGCAAACTCGTCCTGTTGCTCACGCGAGACCTGGTAGCGGCCGGCCACATTTTCGGCGGTGACGCCCATGTGTTTATTGCTGAACGGGTCGGTGAGCATTCCGATCGTGCCGTCAACCAAAGTGCGATCACCAAGCTTGAAGCCACTGCGGGCACCGAAGTCCAGGAACGGCATCCGGCTCATATTCTCGTTTCCGCCGGCGACCGCGATATCGATCCCACCCCAGTGCAGTTGCTGGGCGGCGGACCAGATGGCCTGCAATCCGCTGCCGCACAGTCGGTTCACCGTGTAAGCGGGAGTGTTGTTCGGCATCCCGGCGCCCAGGGCGACGCGCCTGGCTATATAGGCATCGCCGCCGACCTGTCCGATGCAGCCCATCACCACCTCGCCGATGGCATCAGGTGTAACGCCGCTGCGTTCCAGGGCGGCTTTGACCGCTGCCGTGCCCAGCTCATGGGCAGGGACGTCTTTGAACACACCGCCGAAGCTGCCGATGGGAGTGCGGGCACCGTCGATGATGACGATCGGATCGCTGATCATATTTGTCTCTTCCAGTATCGGTATCTGCCAACCATGCAATCACAGGGCAGATCTCGATGTGTCCGGTGGGCTCAGGCGAAGTCGGTAAAAAGCTCAGGGGATTCGGCACGAGCCGCCGCCAGCTTCATCAGAGCTCGGTCCCGTCGGTTAACACTTTCCGCCCAGATGTGAGCGGGAAGTACCTCATGAACTTCCTCGGCGACCCGGCGAACGAGCTCCGGTGTCCAAGGATCGTCCTGTCCACGGCTCGACCCCATCCGCGCATAGGCCGGACCCAGCAGCTCCGCATGTCTCTGGATCCCGCCCCGGGTGTTGAGTTCTGCTGTCGCGAAGGGTCCCAAAACCGCCCATCGTCGGCCCATCCCGCCGGAGACCACCAGATCGAGGTCGCGGGCGCCGATCACCCCGTCGCGGACCAGGCAGTAGGCCTCCCGGAGCAGCGCGCCCTGCAGCCGATTGAAGACGAAACCCTCGATTTCAGATGCCAGCACGACCGGCGTCATCGCGGCTGATGTCAAAAGCGCTCTTGCTGCCGAGACGGTTTCCGCCGAGGTGAACGGGGCCGGTACCACTTCGGCGATAGGGAGCAGGTACGGCGGATTCCCGGGGTGCACCACCAGGCATCGGCTGCGTCCGGCCAGATCCGCGGCGAACTGTGAGGCCGGAATGGCCGAAGTGGAGCTGGCCAGTATTGCCGACACTGGTGCCAGCTGATCCAAATCGGCAAACAGCTTGTGTTTGACCGATAACGATTCCACGACGCATTCCTGGACGTAGACCACGTTCATCACCGCAGTTGACAGATCGCTGTGGGTACTGATCCGGGACAGCAAAGTCGGTGGGGCTTCACTGAGCAGACCGGCGTTGTCGAGATCCTCCATTCGGGAGAGGGCCTCGGTCATCGCTGTGCCCAATCGCTCGGGGTCGACGTCCTGGAGGTTGACCAAAAATCCCGCTCTGGCGAAGACGATGGCCCAGGCGACACCAATGCTCCCGGCGCCGATGACGGCAATCGAACGGGGTGCGGGACCGGGCGTGCTCATCCCTGCTGGGTTTTCCGTAGATAGGCGCTCCAGGTCGTAGCCCACCGAGCCGGGTCGTCCAGCCCGGTCCCATCGATCTGGGCCACCACTTGATTGTGGGGTGCAGACTTGACCATCTCCGGGTCGTCCCGCCCCTCCTGCAGCACATGAGCGAAAACATCAATCCAGTAATCGATGTCGGCCTGGGAATAAGATTCGCCGGGCTCGGGTGTGAAAGGCTCGGGCACGATCCACGGTTCGTGACTGAGCCAGATGGCATCAATGCCGAAGTCCGTCAGGCGATTCTGCACATGCACGGCGGTGATCCCGGTTTCGGCCGTGTACTCCTCGAGGGAGAATCTGGTCATTTCCAGTCGGCGTTGGGTCATCCCCGGGTAGGCCTTGGTGATTCCGGGGATCTGCAAGAGCCGTGACTCCATGTAATTGTTGGCCAGCACCGAGATATCGGCAGCTTCGCGCACCCCATCGGCGCCCATCGCCAACAGCCAGGAATAGGACCGAACCACCACCGGGAGGTTGCCGAGGAATTCACGAACCCGGCCGACGCCCGCCGGATTTTCTACCCGGCGATATCCGTCCGGTCCGGATTGAATCAGCGGGCCGGGCAGATACTTTTCCAGTTCGGTGGTGCAGCCGTAGGCGCCGACCGCGGGGCCACCGCCGCCCTTCGGACCGCTGAATGTCTTGTGCAGCATAAACATGCAGGCGTCGAAGCCCAGTTCAGCAGCCCGCACCCGCCCCATCAGTCCGTTGAAGTTGGCGTGGTCGTAGAAGCAAAGACCGCCGACGCCGTGAACGATCTCGACCCATTCCTTGATGTGCGGGTTGTAGATACCCATATCGTCCGGGTTGTTCACCATCAGGGCGGCGGTGCGATCGCTGACCACGGCTCTGAGCGCTGACACCGACGGGTAACCATCTGATTCGATGGGCAAAGTGATGATGTTGAAGCCGGCTGCGGCCGCGGTAGCCGGATTGCACGGGTGGGCCTGTGATGTGGTGATGATGTCCCTGCGTTGGTTCAGTTCACCTTTTGCCTCGAAGTAGGCGCGGGTGACACAGGCGTGTAAAAAGGCAGCGCCGGCGCCGCCGCCGGCCTGGAAGACGAACCGGTCGAGGCCGGACAGTTCGCGCAACATCAGGTCAAAGGAGTGCACGATCTTGAGTAGACCCTGGATGCTGCGGTCATCCTGGTGCGGATGGATCTCGGCGATCTGTGGCTTGCCCACCATCGACTCGTTCACCCGCGGGTTGTATTTCATCGTGCAGGTACCGAACAGGCTGATGCCGATCATGCCCATGGTTTCCTGGGACAGCCGCAGATAATGTCGAAGTACGTCGCCCTCGGCCAGTTCCGGCAACTTCGGTGGCACTGCGCGACGGATCCCGGCGGGAAGCAACTCACTGATGTCGACATCAGAGATACCCTGGGGGACAATGGTTCCGCGCTGGCCAGGGGTGCCGAGTTCCATGACAAGAGGCTCATCCCAGACAGGGGCGTGATAACGGCGCATCGTTTTACTCATGAGGTTGCCCCGGTCTGGATTGTTCCGGTTTGGAATGCATCGTTTTGGATTGCTTGGGTGAGTGCCAGCACCAGGACGTCGATATCGTCCTGTGTGTGGATCTCGGTAACGCAGTAGAGCGCGGACTGGCCGAGTTCGGGGAAGTCAACCGACAGGTCTTTGCCGCCGAAAATCGATTGCTCCCGCAGATGGTCATTGATCTGGGCAACCGTTTTGTCGGTGCCGGCGAAGTCGACCACGAATTCTTTGAAATAGCCCTGGGGCCAACGGATCGCAACACCGGGAAGCTGCGCCAGCCGCTCGGCGGCATAGTGACTGTTACCGATGATGGTGTGTCCGACATCGATGAACCCCTGGGGTCCCATCAAGGCCATGTAGACCGCGTTGGCAATGGCCCAGAGGTAGACGGAGTTTCCGGTCCAGTCATTACCCTCGCCGCGGGAACCATAGGAACTTTGGTGAAATAGCGACATCCCGAAGGCGCGCTCACCGGGCCGAATGGTGCCGGCGATGCTTACCTGCAGCGTCGGGTACTGGCGGGCATAGCGTTCCTCATCCCGGGTGGCGATGAAACCGCCCACCCCGCCGCCGGCGTTCAGGTGGATTCCGAGCGGCTGGGTGCTCCCGACCACGATGTCGGCCCGGTACTCCGACGGCGGGCTCAGCACGCCGAGTGAAATCGGGTCGACCCCGACAATTGTTTCGGCTCCGAAGATCCTGGCCATTTCACCGAGCCGAAATGCATCGGATTCGATGATTCCCAGGTAGTTCGGTGTCTCCCAGTAGACTGCTGCTG
>JBBSUU010000092.1:0-9043 GCA_038234115.1 Mycobacteriales bacterium | reverse complement strand
ATCCCGGTGGTGCTGGCCTGTGTTCACGGCATGCTTGCCGTCGCGCAGCGGCTGACAATCGATCCGGCGGATCCGCTCGGCGACCCGGCGGCGCAGGCCGAGCGCCTTGCGGTGGCCGTGGTGCACGCCAGACCGCACGACTTCGAAGCTCGTGCCGTGTCGGCGATCATTCGGCTTGCGCTCGCCCGGCGTCCGGGCCGGGATGGCGCTGCCCTGGCCCCGGAGGATGTGGACCGCACCCAGTGGGACCGGGCAAGGATTGCCGTCGGTATCAACGATGCCGTTTTGGCTGCCGATGTCGCGGGCGTCGAGCCGGGCCGATTTGCCCTCGAGGCGCGAATCGCCGCCTTGTATACCGCTGCCCCGACAGTTTGGGCGGTGCCGTGGGCACCAATCACGGCGCTGCACTTGGCCGACGAAACACGTTGGCCCGCCCCGAGCGCGACCCTGTCCTGGCGCAGGTGCAAGAACTGGATCGCGGTACCCGGGCGTTGCACCGCGATGTCCAACTCACCCTCGCTGATCTCGATTGGCGGATGAATCAGCCGGCTGCGGGGAAGCGTTACCGGGATTTGGTAACCCTCTTGGCCGACAAGGCCATTGGCTCGCCCCCGATTCAACGGTTTTGCGAACACCGAGCGGCAACCGCCTGATTGATCCGGCCATCCGACGCCGGGTAGCGTTCGATCCGTCGGTAGATGAAGCGAGCTAGGCAAAGGTACGGGAGCTTGATGGCCAGTAGTCCGTCATTGGCGCGGAATCTCGGACTAAGCGATGCGGTCGTCATCGGTCTGGGATCGATGATCGGCGCCGGGATTTTCGCCTCTTTCGCACCGGCGGCCGCAGTCGCTGGTGCGGGACTTGTGGTTGGTCTTGCGATAGCGGCGGTCGTTGCTTATTGCAACGCTACGTCTTCGGCTCAATTGGCCGCGCAGTATCCGACCTCGGGCGGCACCTACATTTACGGCCGGGAACGCCTGGGCCAATGGCCGGGCTTCCTCGCCGGTTGGAGTTTCGTCATCGGCAAGACGGCCAGTTGCGCCGCGATGGCATTGACATTCGCCGCCTATGCCGGACGCGTCGGCTGGGAGAAACCTGTCGCCGTGGCGGCGATCCTCGCGCTTGCCGCGGTCAACTATTTCGGCGTCACCCGAACAGCGCGCCTGACCCGGATCATCGTGGTGTTCGTCCTGAGCATCCTCGCGCTTGTCGTCGCAGCGGGCCTGACCGGGCCCCGTGCCGGCCACCCCGATCTGCGCAGCGGGCTCTTCGATCACGGCTGGTACGGCATCCTGCAATCCGCCGGGCTGTTGTTCTTCGCATTCGCCGGCTACGCCCGCATCGCGACGATGGGCGAAGAGGTCACAAACCCGTCGCGGAATATTCCAAGAGCGATCCTGATAGCCCTCGCTTCGACCTTGATTGTCTACACCCTCATTGCGGTGACCGTTCTGCTCGTGATCGGCCCCACCCGGCTGGCATCATCGGCAGCCCCACTCGTTGATGTCGTTACGAGCAGTTCCCTACCCTGGGCGTCGCCGCTTGTCCGGATTGGCGCTGCAGCAGCAGCTCTCGGAGCCCTGCTCGCCCTTGTCGCAGGCGTCGGACGCACCACCTTGGCGATGGCCCGGAACCGAGATCTGCCGAGCTGGTTTTCCGCCGTCCATCCGGCCCACCTGGTTCCGCACCATGCGGAAATCGCCCTCGCCACCGTCGTCAGCATCCTCGTTCTCGCCGTGGATCTCCGGGGCGCGATCGGGTTTTCCTCTTTCGGCGTGCTGCTCTATTACCTGATCGCCAACGTCGCAGCATTTACCCAGGAGCGCCCCCACCGGCGGTACCCGAAGGTCCTGCAGGTGTTGGGTGCGCTCGGCTGCGTCACCCTCGTTGCGACCCTCCCACCGGCCTCCATCGGCATCGGCATCGCCGTAGTGCTCATCGGACTCATCGGCCGAATCCTGGTGGTGCATCGGCGGACGCGCAATGGCCACGCCGGCAGTGCCAATGAAGGCAGCAGCTAACGACGGACGCCTTAAGAGTTGTGGCTCAGCACCGCCCATAGTGTGACTCCCGCGGTGGAGGCGAGCACGACGTAAACCAGGTAGCGCTGATTCACCATGGCTTTCTGGGTGGCGGCGCTCACCGCGTCCGGGAAGCGTTTGACGAACTGGCTTCGGTTCATCGGTTCGCTGACAATTTCCAACTCCGGGGAACCCAGGGCAGCCAGGAGCGCAGCACGATCGCTCTCCGACCAGCTGTCGCCGGACATGGTCAACAGCGCGAGACCGTTCTTGTCGAAAAGGAGAAGGGCTGGACCGAAGGCGCCGAGACCATGTCTGAACTCCAGCACTTCGCGAACAAGGCCCAGGTCTTCCCTGGGCATCATCAGCGGCGGACGGCGGCCCTTATAGAGCTTCAATGCGTCGACGGTCACCTCGAGTCGGCTCCGCCGCACAGCCAGGAAACTGAGCAACACCGACAGCAAAACGATGACGGCGACGAGGGCCAGCGGCGCCAAAATTTGCGACGGTTCATCGAAATCAGTGGCCAGCGCGACGGCGGCGATCCCGCTCGCTCCGAGCAAAATCAGGCCCATCAGGCGTGGATGCACGCTTCTCAGATATCCGCGAAGCGGATGGGTGGGGGTTATGGCCAACAGGACCTGGTCGGGGGCGCTCACTGCCGGAGTCTAACCGTCGATGGTCCATCTCGAGTCTGTGCCCGGCCGGATCTGGGTGAGCGAACTGTGCACCAAAGGGGTGATGAGGGATAATGGGTTTAAATTGATGACAGCGTGGGAATCAGCCCGATTGTCCGGAGTCGACGAGCTATTGGAGAATGCCATGACTGCAGCTTGCTATGACGCCGGGGAAGCTGGATTTGAAGGCTCGAGTTAGGGTCCGGTCTCCTGTGAACAGCCCAGGAATCCTCCCGAATCCGGCGACCCTGTTTGCGCCGGCGCCGGCCGATGTCCTCAGCCGTGCCGCCGAAGACCTGCTGATGAAGACGATCGACGCTCTGGCCGAGCCATCCAGCAGCGGATGCCGACGCATTGTCGGTGCCGGCGGTAAGCGGCTGCGCCCGGAGCTGGTGCTGGCGACCGCATTCGGTGTCAGCGCTGAGGACGCGGCGTCCAGCGTCGCCGATCCGGCTGATTCGATCGCTGTCGCGGCTGCCGTTGCCATTGAGTTACTGCACAGCGCAACCTTGGTGCATGACGACTTCTTGGACGAATCCCAGACCCGCCGCGGCGAATCAACCATCAATGCGGTAGAGGGCGCCGGCGCAGCCATCATTGCCGGGGATGCGCTCATCGCGCAAAGCTTCCGACTGATTGCCGGTGCCGGCCGTGAGTGTGTCGAGGATCTGGCAGACGCGTTGGCCGAGATGTGTTCGGGCCAAACATTGGAAGATCGGCTCAAGTTCTGCCCCACGGCAGAACCCTTTGCAGTGATGCGGGTCTCGCAGCTCAAGACCGGGGCACTGCTCAAGGCAGCCTGCAGAATCGGTGGCCGACTCGGCGGTCTGGATAGCGGACAAGTTGACGCCCTCGGAATCTTCGGATCTGATCTGGGGGTGGCTTTACAATTGGTGGACGACACCCTCGACCTGCTCTCCGACGAGGCGATTCTCGGCAAACCCTGTGGCGCCGACTTCGCAGTCGGGACGGTAACCATGCCGGCTGTGTTTGCCCTCCAACCGGCTGTCGATGCCAAAAGATCCGAGGCTGGTCGCACTCTTGCCGACCTGCTGCGTCCAGGGATGACACCGGACGACTGCTCGCTGGCCAGAGTGCTGCTGACCTCCTCGGATGGACCCGCCCGCACCATCACGCTGGCCAGAGCTTTTGCTCGTCGAGCCGCCCATTCGGTGCCCGACATCTCGGCCCATTACCGCACTCTGGCGACGCTGCCGCTGCGCTACGTCGAGTCGCAGCTGCGTGCCAAGGTGAGTCCACGGTATCAGTGGATGCTGCAAGCGGAGCCGGACTCCGAGCCGGTCGGCGATATCGATGTATTCCTGGAAATGCTGGATGCCACCGGATGAGTCCTTCGCTGAGCCGGACCGGTCGGGACCTGATCACCCGAGCCGGAACCGGCGCCCTTCGTGGCGGGCTTGACCAGCTGGTTCGCCGAAACCTTCGCGGTATCTGGGTGCGCGGGGTCCTACCGACCGGGTCGGCTGTGTGGGCCAGCAATCACCACAGCTGGTGGGATTTTTTTGTCGCCGCGGCCGCCCTTCGGGCCGCGGGACGAACTGATGTCGACGTCCTGATGCAAGCCGACAACATTGGCAACAGAAACTTGTTTCACAGTGCGGGCGTCATCGGGACTGATGAGATTCGTTTGGCCGTAAGAACTTTGCGTGAGGGTCGCGTTTTGGTCATCTTTCCGGAGGGCGAACTTCGAGCCGTTGGGGATCTTGGTGACACCAAGCCCGGCGCCGCCTGGTTGGCCCGCGCTTCGGGCGCCACCCTTCAACTGGTGGCGACCCGGGTGGTGCTCCGCAGTCACCAGGCTCCAGAGGCCTACCTGGACATCGTCGCACTGGACCACGATCTGTCACCGGAGTACGAAGCTGCGCACCGCGAACATCTGCAGCGGCTGGACCAAGACTTACAGCTAGCGGGTCCCTCGGAGCCTCCCAGTGGCTTCCGCAATGTGGTCACCGGGCTACGAAACTGGGACGAACGATTCAGCACTTTGCGAGCTCGCGAACCATGATGTCTTTTCGCTCTCCCAACCGGCTCGGATTGGCTGCAGCCGCCTTCATCGGGCTCAAGCTGGTGAACTTGGCGCTGAATCTGCGCATGTTCCCGAGTCTGAAACCCGTCGCCGCACAATCCACCGATCTTGACGGGGTGGCGTTGCTGATCCCCATGCGCAATGAGATCGATCGACTTCCGGCCACGCTTTCCGGCTTCTTGACGAGCGGCGCGACAGATATCACCTTCCTCGATGATGAATCGACCGATGACAGCGCGGCCGCCGTTGGGGCTGCGAGCAAGAGCTCGAAAGTTTCGGTGCGAGTGATCGCCGGTCGCCCGAGGCCAACGGGTTGGGCCGGTAAGACCTGGGCCTGCGCGCAGTTGGCCGAATCGACGCAGGCAGAACTGCTGGTCTTCTGCGATGCCGACGTCCTGCTCGCCCCCGGCGCCCTGCGCTCGGTGGTTACCGAAATGAGAAGGCAGCGGGCGCAGGTGTTCTCGGTATTTCCTCGGCAGAACGTGCACGGCTGGAGCGAGCGGATACTCATTCCGCTGATCAACAACACGCTGCTGTGTTACCTGCCGTTCCCGCTTCTGGAAGCCCCGGTACCGGCGGCTGCCACCGCCAATGGCTCCATCCTGGCCTTCACCGCACGTGCCTACCGTCAGCTTGACCCTTTCGAGTCAGTGAAAGATGCACTGGTCGAAGATGTTTCGATCGCCCGGCTGACCAGGGCGGCCGGACTTCGGTTGGGGCTTGCCCTGGGCGGCGGTCTCGTCCAAGTCCGAATGTTCTCCAGTTTCGGCGAAATGGTCAGTGGTCTGGGACGTGGGATCTCGCCGCTGGCCGGGCGACACCCCATCCTGTTGGCCCTGGGATGGTTGGCACACCTGGCTCTGTACACGTTGCCCCCGGTGCTGGCCGCCCGACTGCCGTCCTGGCGACTTGTTGCCGCGCTGGGCGTTGCGGAGCGTCTACTAGTCGAGGCCAAGACCGGCAGCCGCGACTGGACCGCAGCACTGGTCCCCGGTCTGGCTCCGCTGGTGGCGTTACCGGTTGTCATCCAGGCCCTGCGCAAAACCCAGACCTGGAAGGGACGCAGCTACCAATGACCAACCTGGGCTCTCCCCGCAGCGCCATGGAGCGGTTACCCGCACCCCGGGGCAACCGCATCTTCGGTCATCTTCCGCGATGGATGGACGATAGTCTGTCGTTGTTGGAGGACGGCTCGACGACCGGTTCGCTTTTCCGCCTCCGGTTGTGGCGATCGGCCGTGGTGGGATCGACACCGGACTGGAACAGATTCATCCTCGGTGATATCAGCGCTTTTCGCAGTCGGGGCAGCCTGAGCCAGCTCTCCCCCTACCTTTCCGCTGGGATCGTGGCCACCGATGCGCCGACGCATCGACCGCGCCGCAAGTTGATGAATCCGGCATTTCATCGGGCAGCTGTTGTCCCGGCATTTCGGGATAAATTGGTCTCGGCCACCGAACAGCGGCTGCCGGCCGGTGAGTTCGATGTCAACCAGTGGTGCTCGAACCTGGTGCAGACTTTTATCAACATCGTCTTTTTCGGCGGCGACTTTCCCCCGAATGTGCTGCGGTCCTTCCTGGCCCCGTTGGATCGTCCGATGCCATTTCCATTGCTGCCCAGACCTTTTCGGATCCATCGAATGAATCGCGGGCTGGTCGGCGCGCTGGGTGCACCCCATGCAGGCAGCCTGGCCGACCATTTCGCACAGATCGAGGACGGGGCTGATGAACTCCGGGTCGCCATCGCCGCCGCCTATGACACCACGGCGCACACCATGGCCTTCGCGCTCTGGGAGCTGGCGGCCAGGCCCGATCTCAATGACGGGACCCACACCGCAAACCTGGTCAGCGAAACGCTGCGACTGTATCCGGCGGGTTGGATAGGCAGTAGGGTCAGCGCCCAGGAAACGCAATTCGAGGGCCATCGGATTCCGGCCGGCCAGCTTATTCTGTACAGCCCTTATCTGACTCATCGAAACCCCGATGTGTGGGATGAACCGTTGTCCTTCCTGCCCGAACGGTTCGATCGACCACTGCCCGCGTGGGGATACATTCCCTACTCGGCCGGCGAACGAACATGCCTGGGCGCTGCACTGGCAACTCTGATGCTGCAGACCGCCCTGGAAGCATTCTCCGGTGACCGGCTCAGCCGGGTCAGTGGGGACGGCCGACCGACCGGCGGTCTCACCCTGACACCTGATAAAAAATTACGATTGCGGAGGGTTCCAGGGTGATCTGGACATATTTCCTGGTCCTGGGCGGATGCCTACTGGCCACACTGCCATTGGAACTCGTGTTCAAAGCGGGCGTCTATCGGCGACTGCCGATCGCGGGAGCGGCAATCGCACCGGTGGCGGTAGTTTTCATCGCTTGGGACTATCTCGCCGCGCACACCGGCTGGTGGTCCTTCAACGAGCGCTACGTGGTTGGCATCTCCGTAGGAATTTTGCCACTGGAAGAGTTACTGTTCTTCCTCGTGGTTCCGCTCTGCGCGATTCTCACCCTTGAAGGTGTCCGGCATTTCAAACCGGACTGGGCTTTGGCCCGGGCGCCGCGCATCAGAGCCGGCGAATCCCAGCGTCGGCAGCGGCCACAATCATGATCCCGCTGATCTATACCTGGGCCTCGATCACCGCCGTGGTGTGCGCGGTGGTGGTGGACATCCTGGTGCTGCGTACGAGATTGCTGACCACGAAACTGTTCTGGGCCAGTTACGCCATCATTCTTTTTTTCCAGTTCATCGTCAACGGCATCCTGACCGGGCTGGACGTGGTGCGATATGAACCCGACGTCATCACCGGCCTACGAATCTTCTACGCACCGGTGGAGGACATCGGCTTCGGGTTCGGCTTGGTCGGCCTCACCCTGGCGGTCTGGGTCAAACTGATTGGTAGCCCTTCGAGCCCAGTCGCGAACTCGCTCGATCCCGACTCATCCGCCCCACCGCGGTAGCCGCCAGCCGCAGTCTGGTCAGCCGGGAAACCCGGATCCGCTCATCGAAGATTTGATAGTCGGCGGCTTCGATACGATCCAAGATCCGTCCGTATAGGTCGAAAGCAGTGCGGACACAATGCCGGGCTCTGGGACTGAGCAGATCAATCCCAGGTTCGGCGCGCCGGTAGATGGCCCGGGTTCGATCGATTTCGAAGGCGAGCAGGTTTCGGATTCCATTATCGACAACTCCCCGGCTCAGACTTGACGGCTCCACTCCGAAGGCTGCCAACGAATCCTGGGGGAGGTAGATCCGCCCCAACCGGGCGTCCTCGCCGACGTCCCGGATGAAGTTGGTGAGCTGAAAGGCCACCCCGAGATCGGCCGCAAATGGCGCGGCATGTTCGAACGGTGTCACTGTGCCGAGAATCGGTGTCACCATCAGCCCGATCACGGCGGCGCTACCGTAAACGTAGGTCTGCAAGTCCTCAAAGGTGTCGTAGGTGGTGGTGTGCAGATCCATCCGCATGGATCTCAAGAAGTCCTCAAACAGCCTGGGAGGCAAGTCATATCGCTGGGCGGTATCCAAAACCGCTCGGACGCTCGGTTCGGTGGGGTCCGATTTTTGCATATCAGCGGCAAACAGCTCGAGTTTGCGGGTCTTTTCTGCTGCGTCAACAGCCGGTGACGGATCGTCCACGATGTCGTCGGCGGTGCGAGCAAAGCCGTACAGCGCGTGCACTCCCGGTCTGTCGCCGGCCGGCAGAAAACGGGTGGCCAAAAAGTAGGTACGACCGTGATCGGCCGCAAGACCACGACAGTGCGCATAGTCGCGGCGCAATTGGGGATCCCGGATCTGGGCTGCGTCCAGCTCAAATTCCAGTCGTTGACTCATGATGCCGCACCGGTTATTCGTTCCGCAGCCAACCGACCGGAAAGCAGGACCATCGGTACACCGACACCAGGTTGGGTGTTGGCTCCGCAGAAGACCAAATTTTCGATGCCCGGGTCTAGTGTTGGTCTGCGCAGCGGCCCGGTCTGGAACAGCGTATGGCTGGCCGAAAACGGCGCGCCGGCAGCCAAACCCATGGCTCGCCAATCGTCCGGCGTCACCAACTGCTCCACTTCGATGGAATCACCGAATCCCGTCATACCGCGCTCCTCCATACGGCTCACCATATGGTCCCGGTAGCTGTGCTGCCGAGTGCGCCAGTCAATATTCTTGCCGGCGACCGTGTTGGGGCAGGGAAAGAGTGCGTAGTAGGAGTGCTTGCCGGCCGGCGCCAAAGATGGATCTGTCAGGGACGGATTGCTGATCAGAAAGGACGGGTCGCTCATTGTCTTACCCTGGTGGATGATCTCGTCGAAGGT
>JBBSUU010000091.1:0-9082 GCA_038234115.1 Mycobacteriales bacterium | reverse complement strand
GCGCAGGCCGGGTCAGGCGCGCAGGCCGGGTCAGGCGCGCAGGCCGGGTCAGGCGCGCAGGCCGGGTCAGGCGCGCAGGCCGGCTAGCGACGCACCAATACGTTTGGCCGACACCGGAATAGCCGTTTTCATCGGCTGGGCGAAGAGGCTGACCCGCCATTCGGCCAGTTGCCAACCAACCTGCAGCACATCAGGATCCGACTGCCGCTCGAGCGGCAGCGCTGCGACGGCTTGGCGGTACTCCTCCTCGAACGACAGAATCTCCCCCATCCGGGCTCGATCCCGATCCGGATCGGCTGCCAGCCGGCTCACCCGAATCTTCAGTGCCTGCAGGTAGCGCAGCAGATCCGGCAACCGACCCGCACCGGATCGGCTGATGAATCCATGGGGCAGCAACCACACCAACTGCGTTTTGACGTCGATAATGCTGGCGGCCTGGGTGCTCCCACCCTTGTCGACCAACTCGGCGCTGACCTGATGCGCGGCTTCCAAGGCCTTTGCCGTGGCCAGCATGACGTCCGTGGCCGCCCGGTCCAAATGCGGTGCCATTTTGATCCGGAGCTTTT
Organism: Mycobacteriales bacterium; assembly: GCA_038234115.1. Classification (GTDB taxonomy): domain Bacteria; phylum Actinomycetota; class Actinomycetes; order Mycobacteriales; family Nakamurellaceae; genus Nakamurella. The sequence continues at coordinate 8,516 of JBBSUU010000091.1, read as the reverse complement.
CAAATGCTGTCGCCGTCCAGGCCGGTCCGCCGGCCCAGTCCAGCAACGCATCGATGGCAGCCAACGTTCCGTCGGCAATGAGCTGATCGCTGGTTCCGTAGGGGGTCACGGCCAGTGTCAACATCACGTCGCGGGGCAGTGCGTGACGAAGGTAGGCCGCCGGAGATCGCAGCACCATGCTGAGCAACTTGACGGTGCCGCGGCGCATGGATCGAGTCTGGTCGGACTCCACGGCGTAGACCCGCACCCCCACGGTGCCGCCTTCATCGACCAGAGCCGGATAGCCGCGGACCGAATGCCCGTCGACCTCCGAATCCAGGTGCTGAGCTAAGCCCTTGTCCGGGAAACCGGTCAAGCCGGAAAGCTCAATGCCGCCGGACACTCTGGCCACGGCGCTCCTGGTATCGCCACGCAAATCACGCTGCAAAGCGGCCAGATCCTTGCCGGCGGCCAATTGCGCACCGTCGGCATCGACCACCTGAAATGACATCCGCAGGTGATCAGGCACCTTGGTCAAATCGAAATCTGTTGGGCTGACAATGATTCCGGTCAGGGCCGTCAACTCAGCTGCCAGGTCCACCGCTAATGACGACGGTGAATCAGCCATTCGCTGCAGCGCGGCGGCGGCGAAATCTGGGACCGGGACGAACGCTCGACGAAGGGTCTTGGGCAGTGAACGAATCAGGGCAATGGCCAGATCGCGGCGCAACCCTGGGACCTGCGCTGCAAATGTTTCGGGCGAAACTCGTTGCAGCACAGTCAATGGTATTTTAACCGTGACACCATCGTCGGAGCGTCCCGGTTCGAAGACATAACTCAGGTCGAGCTTGACACCGCCACTGTCCATCCGGTCCGGGTAGGACGCCGCGTCCACATCCGTTGCCCCGGCGGCGATCAGATCGGCCTCGGTGAAAGTCAGTAACCCGGGTTCGGTGCGCCCGACCCGTTTCCACCAGGTGTCGAAGTGCCGGCTGGAGATTGCTTCGGCGCCTATCCTCGCGTCGTACAACGCAAACAGAGTCTCGTCGTCGATGGCGATATCGCGTCGGCGGGCCCGATCCTCGCGCTCGGCGATCAATTCCATCAACTCGTTGTTGTGCCGGAAGAAGGTATGCCGAGTCTGCCAGTCACCCTCCACCAGGGCGTTGCGGATGAATAGTTCTCGGGCCAATTCCGGATCGATCGGGCCGTAATTGACAGTTCGGGCCGCTACCAGCGTGACCCCCAGCAGCGTAACTTTCTCGGTGGCTACGGCTGACCCGCGGTTTCGTTCCCACCGCGGTTCGGAGTAGTTGCGCTTGACCAGGTCGGCCCCGACCTTTTCCGCCCACTCGGGTTCGATACTGGCCACCGTGCGGCCCCAAAGACGTGAGGTCTCGACCAATTCGGCAGCCATCACCAATCGCGGCGATCCCTTGGCCAACCTGGACCCCGGCCAAATGGAGAATCGCGCGCCCCGAGTGCCTTGGTAGTCTTTTTTTGACTCATCGCGCAGTCCGATCTGCGAGATCAGACCGGCGAGCAGGGCGGTGTGCACCCTGGTCGCATCCAGACCGGCTGCCGGAGACGCCGAGACGACGGCTTGTTGAGTGGAAGTCACATGTTTGGCCTTGGAACCGGACCGCCGGCCGCGGCCGGCAACCGGCGCATTGAGCGCGGGTCGATCCGCTGGTTCCCCAGTTGCCTCCCGAGGCGAATCAGTCACATCGAGCTTGAGTCCTTTCGCGAACTGGCGGATTTGGCCGACCAGATCCTGCCACTCCCGGATCCGCAGGTAGTGCAAATACTCGGCCCGACACATCCGTCGAAATGCGTTTCCGGACATCACCTTTCCCTGTTCCTGGAGATAACTCCAGAGATTCCAGATGGAGACAAAATCGGAGGATTTGTCACCGAACCGCAGGTGTGAGGTGCTCGCCTTCTCGCGGTCCTCCAGCGGAAACTCGCGCACATCCTGAATCGCCAAGGCGGCGGCGATGACGATGACTTCTGTGGCGCAGCCCAGTGTGGCCGACTCCACGATCATCCTGGCCAGTCTTGGATCCAACGGCAGGTCGGCCAGTTGCCGGCCAATGGCGGTCAGCCGCACCCGTCCTGCCGTTGAATCTTCCTGCAACGCACCGAGTTCGGTGAGAAGGGTGAGACCATCACCGATCTGTCGGGAGTCCGGCGGTTCCAGGAACGGGAACGATGTGATGTCACCGAGATCCAGCGACGCCATGCGCAGGATCACCGATGCCAGTGACGTTCGGGCTATTTCCGGGTCGGTGAACTCGGGGCGGGCCGCAAAGTCGGTCTCCGAATACAGCCGGATGCAGATTCCGTCCGCCACCCGACCGCATCGACCGGCGCGTTGCCCGGCGGAGGCCTGCGAAATCGGTTCGATGGGCAGTCGCTGCACCTTGGTGCGCAACGAATATCGGGAGATGCGAGCGGTTCCGGGATCGATGACGTAGCGGATCCCCGGTACCGTCAGGGAGGTTTCGGCAACATTGGTGGCCAACACGATCCGGCGGCCACGGTGGCCGGAAAACACTTTGTGTTGATCCGCAGCCGACAACCGTCCGTAGAGCGGAAGCACCTCGGTGATACCGGGTCTGGTGGCCAGATGACCGCGCAAAACCTCTGCGGTATCGCGAATTTCACGTTCACCCGACAGGAAAACCAGGATGTCGCCGTCACCGGCGAGGCTCAACTCATCGACAGCATCGCAGATTGCGGTGGCCTGATCCCGTTCGGTGTCTCGCGGGGTGCGGACTGCGGCCGGCGCCGGTTTGGCCGTCGATCTGGTACCCGGCGGGTCATCGATGTCATCCTCGCCTTCGAGCTCATCCAGATCACCCGATTCGGCGTCTGCTCCATGGGGCCGGTAGCGCACCTCGACCGGGAACGTACGTCCGGAAACCTCGACGATTGGGGCGTCATTGAAATGCCGACTGAATCGCTGCGGATCAATGGTGGCCGAGGTGATGATGATCTTCAGGTCGGGACGCCGCGGCAGTAACTCGGTGAGATATCCGAGCAGGAAATCGATATTGAGACTTCTTTCGTGCGCCTCGTCGATGATGATCGTGTCGTAGGCGGACAACGTGCGATCCCGGACGATTTCGGCCAACAGAATGCCATCGGTCATCAGCTTGACCAAGGTGTTGGGACCGGTGTGATCGCCGAAACGGATGGTGTAGCCGATTGCGGCGCCAAGTTCGGTGCCTGTCTCCTCGGCGATCCGCTCGGCCAGCGCCCGCGCTGCGATCCGGCGTGGCTGGGTGTGTCCGATCAGACCCTTGACGCCACGCCCGAGGTCAAGACAGATTTTGGGCAGCTGGGTGGACTTTCCGGAACCGGTTTCACCGGCGACGATAATCACCTGGTGTTTCTCGATGGCCGCCTTGAGATCAACGACCCGCGCGGAAACCGGCAGGTCCGGCGGATAGGTGATGGTCGGACGGTTGGCGAGCCGGTCGGCCAAGCGGGTTTCGGCGGCCACCAGCGCATGCTCGATCTGGGCCAGTGTTCCGCGCTTCTTGCTGCGGTCTTTCAGATTGCGGGCAGCGGCCAACCGACGGGAGAGCCTGCTCGCCTGTTGGTTCGGTAATTCTTCGATGCGCCGTCGCAGTTCTGCTACCGGGGTCACATCAGTTGCCGGCTCCGATGAAGCAGCTGGTTCCGCCCGCGGCGGCTCAGCCTCCGGTGTCGGAGATTCTTGCGCCGGCGCAGCTGATGCTTCCCCGGCCGGCACAGCTGCAGCTTCGCGCCCATTCGGCCTAACGGTCGCCGAAGCCGGGATCAGCCCCAGTGCCAACTCGAGAGCTACCAATTCCAGATCGGCGACAGGTTCGCCAGATGGTTCATTCATGACCTGTCCCAGAATAGTTGGCTCGCCCCGCCGAACCGACCGGTTTTTCTCCAGGGCGCAATCGCTTCTCCGCGGCTGGAGTGTCGCGCCGGCGTTGATGCCCCTTGCAGCAGCGGCGCAAGGGACGCTTTGCGAAGGCGGCCCGACACGGAACGGACCAACCACGAACTTGCGGTCGGCGAAATCCCTAAACTTACCGACGACCCGCACTCAGCAGGGCCGCGGGATCGAATCACTCGCGCACTTCAACGCACCGCTCGACGACGCGATCCCAACAGCACAATTCGCACCACCCACCACCGCTCAAGAATGAGGACTTCACATGACCACGCCACCTGCAATAGCTCCGGATGCCCTCTGGATCGAGCGCACCGGCAGCCGCACCTATACCGGCCGCAACGGTCGGGGTGCCGCAGTGTTGATCGGGCCTGTTGAGAACGACGGGTCATTCACCCCCGGGGAACTTCTGAAGGTCTCGCTGGCCGGCTGCAGCGGACTGACCACTGACGCGGTGCTGGCCCGTCGTTTGGGTGATGGCTACCGTGCCCGCATCGACATCAGCGGCGTGAAAGACCTGCCCAGCGACACCTACCCGGAGATCACCGAAGAATTTTCCGTGGACCTGTCCGCACTCTCCGAGGCGGACCGGACCCGGCTCCTGACCATCCTGCACCGTGCGGTCGAGGAGCACTGCACGGTGGGGCGCACGGTCAGCCGCGGCACCAAGGTCACCTTGAACGTCACCCAAACCCGCTGACCGAAGGTGCACCTCGCAACGCAGCCGCCGCATGGCCGGTTCCGGACCCACCTGAGCAATTTTCTTCGCACACCGTCGCACATTCCCCGGACTTAAACTGAGGAGCCTGAAGGTAGGCGTTCACCTGCACACCGGAAGTTGGTTGAATTCATGACATACCCGCCGCCCATTCCCGGACCCGATGATCCGTCCTCGCCCTACTACCTGCCGCCGGCACAAGCTCGCCCGGCTCAGTCCCCACCACCCCAGTCGGTGCCACCCCAGTCGGTGCCGTCCCGGCAGGGCCATCCACAACAGGGCCGTCCACAGCAGGGTTATCCACAACAGGGCTATCCACAGCAGGGTTATCCACAACAGGGCTATCCACAACAATCGGTGGATCCCGGCCGGTGGCAGACCGGGGACCTCGACAACAACACCAGCGCCTCGATCGCCGAACAGGTACGGCGGGCCAACGCCGGCGGCGGCGCTGCCGGCGGTGGGACACTGTTCACCGAATCGGTACTCGTTGTCAGTCAGCGCACCAAGCTCATCGAACTCAATAACGAGTATCGGGTGTTCGGACAGAACGGCAACCCGGTGGGCACCGTGGTTCAGGTTGGTCAAAGCACGCTGAAAAAGGTAGTTCGCTTTCTCGGTGAATATGACCAGTTCTTCACCCACACCTTGGAAGTTCGCGAGGCGAACGGCCAGCCGGTGATGAAGCTGACCCGACCGCGAAAGGTCTTCAAATCACGACTCCTGGTGGAGTATCCGAATGGGGCGCCGATCGGCGAACTTGTGCAGCAAAACGTCTTCGGCAAGATCCGGTTCGAGATGCAGGCCGGCGGCCAGGTTGTCGGGTCGATCAATGCGGAGAACTGGCGAGCGTGGAATTTTGCCATCCTGGACACGTCAGGACGGGAGATCGGCCGGATCACCAAGAACTTTGAAGGTGTCCTACGGACACTTTTCACCACGGCCGATAACTACGTGGTCCAGATCCATTACGCGCTACCGTCCCCGCTGCATCAACTCGTCGTCGCGGCCGCCCTCTGCGTCGACACCGCCCTCAAACAGGATCAACGCGGCTTCAACTAATCAGATCCGACTGCGGAGTTGCTTTTTGCACTAGCTGCGCAGAAGCTTCAACACTGCCCGCTCCACCGCCCGGTGTCCGGCCACGCTGACAATCTCATCACCATCATGGGTCGGCGTCGGCAGTTCCCTCTTGGCTTTGGCTACCGCAAGGGCAACCGTGCGCCCACTGTCGAAACCTGCCAGCACCCGGGGGCAACGTAGGAACGGCGACAGACCGCCGGGGTATTGCCCAACCGCTCCGCTGTCTGTTCGATCGCCTGCGTCACGGCCTTCTTCCTTGCAGTCGCAGTCCATTTTTTGTCGGTCGGACTCTCGGCATACAGACCGGCCAGCGCGACTGCGGCGATGCTGGTTCCATGCCAGGTCCGAAAGTCCTTCGCCGACACCTCGGTGCCGACGACTTCCTTGATTTACTCGTTGATCTCAGGACTGGCAATGTGTCGCCAACTGCGGCCCTGGCGATATGCGAGCAATTCATCCCCGCCGCTGCGACGACTGATCATGGCGCCGACCGCATCAAGTAGATCGTCATTCCTTCGATGCGGTCCAACCCGGATTTGGCCATGAATTCGATGATCAGCGACTTTCCCTGTCGACGAACATGATCGCGGCGAAGCGTGGATAGACCAAAAACTGCCGTTGGTTTCGGCATACACGTCGCTGCCGATGCGGAAATGCCCGAGGTCCAGGAGCCGGAAGGCGGCAGCCAGGGCTCGCTCCCGCGGCATTCCTGGTAGGACCAGATGACCGGCGACGACGGACCGGGCCGGCGGTAGTCGAGAGGCGAAGGCGAAGGCGAAGGCGATGGCGATGGCGATGACGATGACGATGACACGATCGAACTTTTGCCGCTCACGGCCGGCGGTCCAGACCGCGTGGTAGATGTACTGCCGTCGTCCTGCTTCGTCAGAGCCCACCGCTTGAAGGTGTCCGTTGGAATCGGGACTGATCCATACTTCCCGCCAGGCAGGGGGAATATCCATCACCCGGCCCTGGTCACCGGATCAACCAGATCCCCGTCGGAGGTCCGGTACGTCCAGCCCTTGCCGCGGCGGCTCCTGGTGTTACCCGGCCCAGCAGTAGCCGAGGTTTTCAAGTCAGGCATCGGCGCTTCCCAGAGGTTGGACAAATTGTATTGCAGAAATGCTCAACCGCCGGTAGGAACAAACTTTCATCCGTTGACAACGTCGAAGCCGGTGCCGCATGTTCGGCCCACCACGCCGCGGGCAGCACTCCGGACGATTGTGGGTGTCGCACGTGCGACCCTGGCCAGCCGTTTTGCTCTTCGGTCGAGTGGGCAGGTAACCTATTCCAGGTGCCGTTCACGGACGGCCCCAGGAAGCGTGCCAGAGCGGCCGAATGGGACTCACTGCTAATGAGTTGTGCCTTTACCGGTACCGGAGGTTCAAATCCTCTCGCTTCCGCGCTTGGCAGGTCTTTCTAGGTACCAGTAGTAAACGTCAACTGAATCACATGCGCCTGTAGCTCAACGGATAGAGCATCTGACTACGGATCAGAAGGTTGGGAGTTCGAATCTCTCCAGGCGCACTCTGTGTTGAGACAGAAGGAGAAGGCCCCGATCCGCGGAAACGCTGTGATCGGGGCCTTCCTCGTTCGCCACGATTCTGCCGGCCGATGCAGCGCCACGATCCGTTCACGAACACCACGATCAGCGGAAACAACGCCGACGCTGCTGACCTCTCTCATCACTACGGCCTAGCGTCGATTCATCCTTTAAGTCCGATTTATTGAATGTACTTCCCATTGCCCACCACCTGCCCTACGCTCCCGATTACGTCCGGGATCCATCCTCAAAACGTGCCGTTCCCGGCTGCTATCGAAGATCTTCGGCCATGACGAACGGACCATCGGCATGAAGCGTTCGTAGTCCCATCTCTGGGTCGGCGTTCTACTACTCGTTCTCGCCGGCTGCACCGCGCAGGTTCCCGGGCAAGCTCTCGTCGGCCTTCCGGTCACGGTCATCACCACGGTGAGCTCGGTGGCGACCAAAACCACCACAGCCACCTTGACGACGACGGCAATTTCCACCAAGACCGCGACAGCCACGGTGACAGTGACCGGTGGCGGCGCAGAGGTACCCGTCGCCGCGGCGGGGTCGCCGCCCGCCGACTTCTACGATTATGGAAATGGGCTGTCGGCCACTTGGGCCGCGGACGATTCCTACGATTGTGCAGAAGCCGATGACTCCTGCTGGGGGGTGCAGATCTATTCCCAGGACGGATGTCCCACCGGGCCGTATGTGCTCCTGACTCTGTTCGGCAACGGCACCGACGAATCCGGCTCCAGTGAGAGAAGGACCAACCAGGCAATCGCGGCCGGTGAAACAATCGTGTTGGTCTTGGGTTACCAGGGACCCGATACCGCCACCATCACCGCTGACCTCACAGATGTGCGCTGCCAGTAAGGCAGCAGCCGGGCGGCGACTGAACCTTGGACCCGCGACCCGGTTAGTCCAGGAGCTCCCGAATGTCCTGGGCGGTCAGTGACGCGCTGAACAGATCCTCATCGTCGATGACGGCGTTGAAGAGCGCGGCCTTGCGTTCTTTGAGCTTCATGACTTTCTCCTCGATGGTGTCGGCGGCGATCAGTCGATAGACCATGACGTTCTTGTGCTGGCCGATCCGATGGGTCCGATCAACCGCCTGGTCCTCAGTTGCCGGATTCCACCACGGGTCCAGGATGAAGACATAGTCCGCTTCGGTCAGGTTGATACCAAATCCGCCCGCCTTGAGGCTGATGAGAAACACCGGTGCCGAACCATTTTTGAACTCGTCGATCACGGCGCTGCGTTTGCGGGTGCTC
>JBBSUU010000090.1:0-9141 GCA_038234115.1 Mycobacteriales bacterium | reverse complement strand
TTCGGCGATGACGGCAATCAGATCTGCCTTTTTCATCGTCGAGGTGCCCTTGAGCCCGAGTTCTCCGGCCAAGGCCTTGAGTTCTGGTAGCACCATGCCCGATAAACCGGAACCGCGCTTTTTTGCCGCGTTCGGGGATTCAAGCAGCTCCGTGGTCTCGCTCACGAAGATCCTTCCTGTCCGCCCGGACTTCTCTCCGGCGGGTTTTGTGCGCCGCAACGAACACGGCTGCAATGCCAAGCCCTGACCGGACTTGGTGTGATGTGATCACCGGAGATGCGCTGGAGCGGAGGAGCCTGTGGCTACGGCCTTTTCGGCACCGTGCCCAGGTCACCAACTGGCGAATGTGGCAAGGGACAGAGCTGCAGGCGCAGAAACTGTCACCTCAAACGGGGGTTCCCGGCGGTTACCCACCCTGCCGGCGATCATCGCCCACTGTAATCGCAAAACTTCGACATTCACAACATCAACTTGGCGTGTCGTTATTTCGACGTGACTTGAGCCCCTCTGGTGTCCACCGAAAGCTCTGCCAGTTCGAATCCGGGACGAGCGAACTGCGCCAGCTCCGTTGGCGTCTGCAACAGGGCCAGCACGGAGGGGCCGGCACCGGAAACGACTGCCGCGATACCCGCCTTTCGTAGATCGGCGACCAACGCGGCCGACTCGGGCATCGCACTTGCCCGGTAGCGCTGATGAAGCAGGTCAGAAGTACCGTCGAGCAGGTAGGCCGGGTCCTGCGTGAGAGCGTGCAGCAGGACTGCGGTGGCCGCGGAGTTTACGGCGGCGTCACAATGGGAAATACTCGAAGGCAACATATCTCGTGCTGCCTTGGTCGAACTCTGGACAGCCGAGGTGAACACCGCCAACCGAATATCGGGATGCACCTGCCGACGGATCGAAACAACGCTGCCGTCGTCGCGGGTGAAGGAGATTGTCAGGCCTCCAAAAAGAGCCGGTGCCACATTGTCCGGATGGCCCTCCATCTCGGTGGCCAATGCCAGGATGCCCAGATCATCCAGCCGGGTGGCTGCCCCAGGAACCAGCGCCCTGGCCAACAACATGCCAGAGACCGTGGCCGCGGCCGAGGATCCCTGTCCCCCGCCATGCGGAATCCGATTGATGCATTCCAAGGCCAGTGCGTGCCGCGGTTCTCCGAGCAGATCGAAGACCCGCCCGGCTGCGCGCAGCACGAGGTGGGTTTCATCCAGCGGCACCGACGCGGCGCCCACCCCGGTGACCTCGACCCGCACCGGTCCGTCGATGATCTGGGCGGTTACTTCGTCGTAGCGGGCCATCGCCAGCCCGAAACAGTCATACCCCGGCCCCAGATTTGCAGCGGTTGCGGGTACGCTCACGTGCACTTTGACCATTAGTCGAGGTCCAGCGCCTCGGTGACGGCGCCCGCATCAACCGGGACCACGACCGGGTCGGTCAGGGTGGACAGGGCGGTGTCCGGATCTTTCAAACCATGACCGGTGACCGTGCACACGACGAGCGACCCCTTCGGAAGACGACCGTCCGCGCTGGTGGCGATCAATCCGGCGATGGATGCTGCCGATGCCGGCTCGACGAAAACCCCTTCGCTACTGGCCAGCAGTCGATAGGCCTGCAGGATTTGCTCATCGGTAACCGCATCGATCAACCCATGGGAGCTATCGCGGGCGTCGATGGCCTGATTCCACGACGCCGGCGAACCGATCCGGATGGCGGTGGCAATCGTCTCCGGGTTGGTGATCGGATGGCCGAGCACCAACGGCGCTGACCCGGCGGCCTGGAACCCGAACATTCTGGGTAGCGCTTCGATCGAGCCATCGGCGAGGTATTCCTTGTAGCCCTTCCAGTAGGCCGTGATGTTGCCGGCATTTCCGACCGGCAACAGGTGGACATCCGGCGCGCGCCCCAGCACATCGCAAATTTCGAAGCTTGCAGTCTTCTGCCCCTCGATGCGGACCGGATTCACCGAGTTGACCAGAGCGATTTCCTGATGGTCCACCACAATCTTGCGGGCCAATTCCAGACAATCGTCAAAGTTACCCTGTACCTGCAAAATCTTTGCGCCGTAAGCGACTGCTTGCGCCAACTTCCCGGCTGCGATCTTGCCCTGCGGGATCAGTACCGCGCTGGTGATGCCGGCTCTGGCAGCGTAAGCAGCAGCGGAAGCGGACGTATTACCCGTCGAAGCGCAAATAACGGCCTTGGCACCGTTGGCAAGAGCGTGGGTGACAGCAACGGTCATACCGCGGTCCTTGAAAGACCCGGTCGGGTTGGCCCCCTCGATTTTGAGATAAACCTGCATCCCGGTGCGCTCGCTCAAGGACGGCGCCGGAAGTAGCGGTGTACCCCCTTCAAAGAGGGTGATCACCTTGGCACCCCGCGGGATTGCCACGCGGTCGGCATAGGCGTTGATCAACCCCGGCCAGCGGCTGTGCCCGGCCGCTGCCAGGGGGCGTTCGACAATTTCGGTCATGGCTTTCACAACTTCCGGTTGCACTGTTTGTGGTTTCTTGAGAGCTTCCCGAGCTTCTGGTTATTCAGGTTTGGCGACCCGCATGACCGAGTTCACTTTACGAACAGCGGCCAGCTCGGTAAGTTTTTCAACCGTTGCGGCGAGGGCGGAGTCGGGGCCGGTGTGGGTGACGATGACCAACGTGGCGTCGTTCCCACTTCCTTCCTGCCGAACGGTGGAAATCGAGATACCCTGCTCTGCAAAACATGTCGCAACCTGCGCAAGCACGCCGGCCCGATCCTCGACGTCCATCGAGATGTGGTAGCGGGTCGGCACCAACCCGATTGCCTCCAACGGCAAATCTGCATAGGCCGATTCGCGTGGTCCGCGACCGCCGACCAACTTGTGCCGCGCCACGGTTACCAGATCGCCCAATACGGCCGAAGCAGTCGGAACGCCACCGGCTCCCGGACCGTAGAACATCAATTTGCCGGCCGCTTCAGCCTCCACATAGACGGCGTTGTAGGCGCCGTTGACGCCGGCCAGTGGATGCGCGCGGGGCAACATCACCGGGTGCACCCGGGCCGAAATACTCTCCCCGGCGCGGCCCTGCACTCGTTCACAAATAGCCAACAACTTTACCGTGCAACCGATCTCGTCGGCTGCGGCAATCTCGGCGGCCGAAATCGAGGAGATGCCCTCTCGGTGAACATCATCGGCCGACACCCGGGTGTGAAAGGCCAGGGACGCCAGAATGGCGGCCTTTGCGGCGGCGTCGTAGCCCTCAACGTCGGCAGTCGGGTCGGCTTCGGCATAGCCGAGCCGGGTGGCTTCCTTCAGTGCCGATTCATAACTCTGCCCAGTGGAATCCATCGCGGAGAGGATGAAATTGGTCGTGCCGTTGACGATCCCCATGATCCGTGAGATCCGGTCGCCGGCCAGGGATTCCCGAATGGGCCTGATCAACGGAATGGCGCCGGCAACGGCAGCCTCGAAGTAGAGATTGGCGCCGGCTGCATCGGCCGCCTCGTACAGTTCGGGGCCATGCGCGGCCAGCAGTGCTTTATTGGCGGTGACCACGCCGGCGCCGCGACGCAATGCGGTGAGCAGCAGCTCGCGGGTTGGCTCCAAACCCCCCATCACTTCGACGATGACATCGACATCCGGGTCCGCTGCCACCGACGCCGGATCTGTGGTCAGCAGAGATTCATCGACCGCGCCGTAGTTGCTCAGGTTCCGCACTGCCACCCGGGTTACCTGCACCGGCGTGCCAACGCGTGCGGTAATTTCGTCGGCCTGTTCGGACAACAATCGAAGTACCTGGGAGCCAACGACTCCACAGCCGAGTAATCCGACCCTGATCATTTCTTTTCCCGTCCGGTGGCTACGAGCCACATCTTGACCGCGTAGATCAGCAACGCGATCACCACGACCACGGCCAAAATAGCGATTGTGGTCCGCAATCCGGACGACATATCCGGGTTGATCAGTACCACCACGATCAGCACCGCCGCCAGGGTCAGCAGGGCGACCCCCGGAATCAGGGACGGCGGCTTCGGGGCAGCGGGCTTCGGGCTTTTTGGGGTCTCGGTCACCATGTCTCCAGGCGCATCAGATCGTCATCGGTCTCGCGGCGCAGCATCGTGCGTGCCGAGCCATCGGTTACTGCCACCACGGCGGGCCGTGGCACACGGTTGTAATTGCTGGCCATCGCGTAGCAGTATGCCCCGGTTGCGGCTACCGCAATGAGATCACCAACCGCCACATCCGATGGGAGATAGCATTCGCGTACCACGATATCGCCGCTCTCGCAGTGCTTCCCGACCACTCGCGAAAGGATGGCCGGGGCATCGGAACTGCGGGAAGCCAGCGTCACGGTGTAATCCGCGTCGTACAGGGCAGTGCGGATGTTGTCGCTCATCCCGCCATCCACCGACACATAGCGTCGGGTGTGGCCACCGTCGAGCACGATGTCCTTGATGGTGCCCACCTCGTACAAAGTGACCGTTCCCGGACCTGCGATGGCGCGGCCCGGTTCGACAGCGATCTTGGGCACCGGCAGCCCGGCGAGCTGGCATTCACGACTCACGATGTCCTGCAGAGACTTTGCCATCGCATCCGGCGGCGTCGGGTCGTCATCGGAGGTGTAGGCAATTCCCAGTCCGCCGCCGAGGTCGATCGTGGTGATGCTGTCCACCAGACTCGGGTATTCGGCCACAATCGTCTTGAGCAGCCCCACCACTCGGTGCGCAGCGACTTCGAATCCGGAAGGATCAAAGATCTGCGAACCGATATGACTGTGCAGGCCCACCAGTGCCAGTCCGGAACAGGCGATAATGCGCCGGACGGCTTCGGCCGCGTCGCCGGCTGCCAACGAGAACCCGAATTTCTGGTCTTCATGGGCGGTGGCGATGAATTCGTGGGTGTGCGCCTCGACACCGACAGTGATCCGGATCATCACCGGGATCGGGTTGGCAGCGGAGCGCTCCTTTGTCTCGGCAAGTTCTACCAGCCTGGCGATCTCATAAAAGGAGTCGACGACGATGGCCCCAATTCCGGCCTCGACAGCGGTGCGCAATTCGGTCTCGGTTTTGTTGGAACCGTGAAAAGCGATGCGCGGCGCTGGAAATCCCGCGCGCAACGCCACCGCGAGCTCACCGCCGGAACAAACATCTAGGCCCACTCCCTCGGCATTGAGCCATCGGGCAACTTCACCGGAGAGGAATGCCTTGGCCGCGTAGTGCACAGCGGTGGCCGACCCGAAGGCGTTGGCAAAGTCCTGGCACCGAGAACGAAAATCTGCCTCGTCCACCACTATCACCGGAGTAGCAAACTCAGCGGCCAGATCCCGAACGTCGACGCCGGCCAGGGTCATTGCACCACCGCTACCGGCGCGAAGTGCTCCGCGCGGCCACACCTTCGGATCCAACGCGTTGAGGTCTGCGGCCGGCGCAAAGCCGTGCCGTTCCTGAAGCACCTCACCGTGCCGGGGACCTGCCGGGTGCGCCCTCACATCCGCTCCGGAGCGGTGATGCCCAGAACTGCCAAGCCGTTGGCGAGTACCTGGCCGGTGGCGCCGCAGAGTTGCAACCGGGCGATAGTGGCCGGCGTGACCGGTTCATCCCCCATCGGCAACACCCGGACCGCGTCATAGAACTTGTGGTAGGCGCCGGCCAACTCCTCAAGGTATCGAGCCACCCGATGTGGTTCTCGCAGCTCGGCCGCGGTGGCCAGTACCTTCGGAAAAGCAGCGAGTTGGGCAATCAGATTCGACTCCTGAGAAGTGTCGAGCAACGCTGGGTCATATTCACCACTGCTCAGATCTATGCCCAGTTCTGCAGCGTTACGGCCCAGTGAGGCCAGCCGGGCGTGCGCGTACTGGACGTAATACACCGGGTTATCGCTACTTTGTTTGGTCCACAGATCCAAATCCAGGTCGACGGAGGTATCCACCGAATACCGAATCAATGCATACCGTGCCGCATCGACGCCGACTGCGTCGATCAGATCGTCCAGACTGATGACCGTACCGGCCCGTTTGCTCATCTTGACCGGTTCGCCACCTGAAACCAGGTTGACCATCTGTCCGATCAGCACTTCGACGGTGTTGGGGTCATCGCCGAAGGCTGCCGCAGCTGCCTTGAGCCGGAAGATGTAACCGTGGTGATCGGCGCCGAGCATGTAGATACACAGATCAAACCCGCGACTGCGCTTGTCCTGGAAGTAGGCCAGATCGCCGGCGATATAGGCCGGATTGCCATCGGATTTGATGACCACCCGGTCCTTGTCATCGCCGTAATCAGAGGAGCGCAGCCACCAGGCATCATCTTTCGCATACAGATTTCCGGAGGCCTTGAGCTTTTCCACCGCTGATTTCACGGCGCCACTGCTGTGCAGGGAGTCCTCATGGAAGTACACGTCGAAATCGGTCCGGAACTCGTGCAATGTCTGCTTGATCTCGGCGAACATCAAATCCACCCCGGTCCGCGCGTAAACCTGCAGCGCGTCCGATTCATCCATCGAGACCACAGCGGGTACCGCAGCGTTGACGTTGGCCGCGATCTCCTCGATGTAGGCGCCCGCATACCCGTTCTCCGGCTTGGCCAACCCACGAGCCGCCGCCAGCACGGATGCGGCAAAACGGTCGATTTGGGCGCCCGCATCGTTGAAGTAGTACTCCCGCACCACTTGCGCCCCCTGGGCGCTGAGAATCCGCCCCAATGCATCACCGACGGCCGCCCACCTGGCGCCGCCGATGTGTACCGGGCCGGTCGGGTTCGCCGAGACGAATTCCAGGTTGATCTTTTTTCCCTGCAAGGTGGTGCCGTTGCCGTAGCTCGTCCCGGCCTCGAGGATCTGGCCGACCAGCACGCCGGCCGCGGCAGCCGCCAGCCGAATATTCAAAAATCCTGGTCCGGCAATCTCCACACCCGCGATGCCATCCACTTTCACAAGCCGCTCGGCGATGATCTGCGCGATTTCTCTCGGCGGCAGATTGGCCTGCTTGGCGAGCTTCAGCGCCACCGATGTCGCGTAGTCACCGTGTTCGCGCACGCGCGGTCGTTCGACCGTGACATCCGGAATGTGGGCGATCACCAGATCACCATTTTCGACTGCAGCGCTGAGCGCAGCATGGATGGCAGCAGAAAGCTGGGCGGGGTTCACCCCCCTATCTTAGGAAGTTTCAACCGCCGGTTTTACCCACTGCGGCCCCTCTCACACGACCACTCACCGATTCTTGACGCGATTGTCACTCGTCACCTCGTAGGATGGGGAGTTCCCGCCGGTTATCCATGCACGACGCCGGCCTCAAATGTGTGGCAGATCAGGACAAACTTTCAACATGATGGCTAGTGGCAAGAGCGCGAAAAAGAACCGCAAGGCAAAATCTGTTCCGGTGGTGCGTCAGCGACAGGGATTGCCGTGGCTGACCATTGGTGCCGTGGGCGTCATCGTCGCACTGGCGGTGGTCATCGGAGTGGTGGTCATCAATTCCCAGGACGAGAAGAACACCGCCAACGCAGCATTGGCCGCCTGGGTGCCATCGACCGCCGACCCCGACCCCTCGGTCAATATCGCCGGTATCTTCACCGTCCCCCCAGGTACTTATAAGGCCAGTCAGCACGTGTCTTCGGCCCAACGGGTCGCCTACGACAGCGTGGCCGAAAATCTGCCCCCCACCGGCGGACCACATGACCAGACCTGGGCCGCCTGCAACGGTGTCGTCTACGACACCGCGGTGCGCAACGAGAACATGGTGCACCCACTCGAGCATGGCGCAATCTGGATTGCCTACAACCCGGACACCATCGACTCCGGCGATCTCGACATCCTGAAAGGCCTTGTCGATGGTCAGCCGTACATGATGCTCAGCCCGTACCCCAACCTGCCGTCCAAGATCTCGCTCCAGGCCTGGGAGCATCGTCTACAGGTTGACTCGGCCACAGACGAGCGCGTGATGCAATTCATCACCGCTCTGCGCCAGAACACCAGTGTCTACCCCGAAATCGGCGCAACCTGCAGTCAACCAACTTTCAACATTCAAAACCCACCGGCCTTCGACGCCACCGCTCCGGGCGCCGATGCCATCCCGATGTCCGGTGAAGGGGCGACCAACGCCACCAATGAGTCCGCCGGAGCCACGACCGCGGGTCAATCCGCCGCCGATTCTTCCAGCGGCTCCACGCTCGATCCGAGCACCTCTGCATCAGTGGATGCTTCCAACCCAGCTGATGCCAGTTCCGAATCCGGCGCCCCCAGCACGGCGGTTTCCAGCAGCGCGGGATGACCGACATCAGGGACGAAAGCCCTAACACCAGCAACCTTTTCCAGCGCTGGGGACGCCGCGGCACGGCTATCATCGCTGCGATGTCAGTCTTGCTACTGCTAATTGTCGGAGCCACCGTCGGGTATTCGCTGGGTAATCGCAGCAATTCGACCGCGACATCCAACTCGCCAGGTGATGGCTCGGTCGACGCCGGATTCCTGCGGGACATGATCGTGCATCACGAACAGGGTGTCCTCATCGCGCACTACGCCGAGCAGAACTCCGACGATGCCGAGATCGGTTTGATGGCATACGACATCAATTACACCCAGACCTCCCAAATCGGGCAGATGAGTGGATTTCTGATGCTATGGGAGCTCCCGATCAGCACCTTCGAGCCCAGAATGGCGTGGATGGCAGGCGCCGAGGGCCACCTGAACATGGGCAGTGCAACCAGCGCCGTAAATGGGGTCGTGGACGGGGCGGTTCTGATGCCCGGCATGGCAACGGATGCGGAAATTGCCCAGCTGGCCGGGCTGACCGGGCCGGCATCGGATAGCTACTTTCTGCAATTGATGGTGCGACATCACCAGGGCGGCACCGCGATGATGGAGTACGCCGCAAAGAACGCCACCAATCCGGTAGTCAAGAACCTGGCTTCCAAAATGGCCGAGTCCCAGAGTTCTGAGGTTTCGGTGATGACCCAGATGCTCGCCCAACGCGGACTCGCTCCATTACCTTTTGACGCTGCTGCACCCATGGCTGTAATCCCAACCAGCTGATCAACTGAAAATGGGTCCAGACGTTCGAGCGTGCTTGATCGGCTCGTCCAGGTGCCTAACCAATTGCGCCACCGACGTTTTCGTGGTCCGGCCCTCGCCGGCGTCGATTCATCGGCGGAAGATCAATTGGCGCGAACTGCGTCTTG
>JBBSUU010000089.1:0-9152 GCA_038234115.1 Mycobacteriales bacterium | reverse complement strand
GGGGCGCGGCAAGAAAACCGGCGAATCGAATTCGGGCGTAGACCGGGAGCGGTGGATCAAGCGGCGTGCGCGCAAAGCCAGGGCTGCAACCCACGGGATTGATACAGCATTTTGGCCCGCATCAGCTGCTCCTGCGGCCCGGCATCGGCCGGATTGCCGGAGCCGCCGACACTGGCCCAAGTCGGAAAGTCGAACTGGAACATGCCGTACCAACTGCCGGTCGGATCAACTGCCCGGGGATTATTGGTCGACTCGCACTCGGCCAGGCCGTCCCAGTTCACCCCAAACTCGGTGTCGTGGAAGAAAACTCGATTTCCAATCTGCTCGTAACCGGGTTTACTACCAATCTTGGTGAGGGTCGCAGTGGGGGGCACTGTGACGACACGGGAGAGTTCCACCCGGCCGCTCTCCACGCCATTCACACTTGTTACCTGGTAGGTCACGTCTGCATTACCGGCGGCGCCGGTGGAAACCAATTCGGTCGAACCGATCGCCAGGTCCGGCCCGTCGACGGTTGCATCCGCAAGCTGCGCGAGCGCCTCGGGCACCACAACTTCGGTGGTCGTGACACGAGTCACCGTGATCGTCAGCCCATCGGCGAGGGCGGTTGCGGCGGCGGGTTCAACGACGTCCTGCGATCCGAGGACGATCTTCTTCTCGGCCAGCAGATCGCCGACTGTCTTGGCGGTAGTGGTTGCACTGGCCGCCGGCCCATCTCCGTCCACGGTGCGCACCGTGTAAAACGACTCCCCGGTCACGCTCAGGCCTTCGAGCGGAATCGCGCGGGAGCGATCGGCGGAGAGCTGGTAATCGCTCGGGTTCCGGCCGACTTCGGTAAGGGCCTCTTCGACAGTTTTGGCGGTGGTCCAAATGGTGACTTCTTTTCCGTCGATCGTCAAAGTCACCTGGCGCCCACGGTTGATCGCGATCGAGGATCCGTCAGAGATTCCCTCAGCGGCGGCCGGAGCCAATGAATCGTGTTCACCCACACCGAGTCCGGCGGCGTCCAACGCGCCACCGACGGATCCGGCCAACGTGGTCACCTGCTGCTGTTGCCCGTCCACGGTGATGGTGACTGTCTTCGACATTGCCACCCAGGTTCCGGCGCCGGCCGTGAGGAGGACGGCCGCTGCGGCGGCCATCACCAGGATCGGCTTGCGGCTGCGTCGCCAACGACTACGAGAGGGTGCCGCCGACAGAGTCACCTGCCCGGCGGTCTCGACAGGCTCGACCAACACCTCGGGTTCAGCCTCGGCGGTCTCGCCAGGCTCGCCAGGCTCGGCGGTCTCGGCGGTCTCGGCAGTCTCGGCGGTCTCGGCAGTCTCGGCCTGCTCGGCAGTTTCGGCCTGCTCGGCAGTTTCGGCCTGCTCGGCAGTTTCGGCCTGCTCGACCAACACCAGGGGTTCGAGCAACGAGAGTTGATCGGCGTCGACAGGCACCGTGGTCTGGACAGGCTCCGAGGGCTCGACCGGCTCGACCAACAACGAGGGTTCCGTCTCCTCGACTAGGACGGCCTCGACAGTTTCAACCGACGACAGCGGTTCCAGCAACGAGAGTTGACCAGCGTCGACCGGCTCGAGGGTTCCGACGGGGTCCGACAACGAGGCGCCCACGGCAGGGTCGGACAACGAGGCGCCCACGGCAGGGTCGGACAACGAGGCGTCCACGGCAGGGTCGGATGACGAGGCGTCCGCGACCGATGACGGTGCATCGGTGGGCATCGCTGGTTCCAGATCACCGCTGGCCAACCAGTCACGCAGGGAATTGTCTTCGGGATGGCGGCGACGCAGGCTCACGGGACTCCAGGTCATTCGAGTTCCGAGCAGAGGCGGGCGCAAACGATAATCACGTCAGGTGGACTGACCATCATCGCTCTGGACAGCGTTGTGCAGAAACTGCATCAGGTCGCTACCGGCACCCAGGACTTCCCCATCCCGGCTGTATCACGAAATAGTAACGCCCTGATGCGCGCCCTGGCAACATGCCAACGCATTGATCGCCTCACCGAGCCGCGTAAGCGCACGCCCAGGGACCCAGACCACGGGATTGGTAGAGCATCTTGGCCCGCATCAACTGTTCCTCCGGCGGTGCCTCCGATGCCCGTCCGGACCCACCGACTCCACGCCAGGTTCGGTCGTCGAACTGGAACAGTCCGGTCCACTTACCATTGCTGCTCACAGCTTTCGGGTTATTCCCGGACTCGCACTTGGCCAGCCCATCCCAGTTGACGCCGTATTCGAAGTCGTTGAAGAACACCCGATTTCCGTCCCAGGTGATACCGGGAACCGGTGTCGGTGGCGCGGCTGCCGGAGGCGCTACCGGGGTATTTGCAGCCGGCGGTGGCGGCTTGACGACCGGCGGCGGCGGCAGCAGCTTTGTTCCGATATTGGTAATGGTCGGCTTGGCTTCCACCGAAGCGGAACGAGAAATCTCCACTCGTGCGGACTCGGCACCGTTCGTGGTGGTGATCTCGGTAAGAATCGTCACCTCGCCGACGTTGCCCTCCTGGACAACTTTACTGGTGCCCTTGAGCAGCTGTGGGTCGTCCACTGACTGGGCTGCGGGCTGCTCGATCGGTTCCTTGGTGATGACCCGGGTCGTTACTACCCTGGTGATGTCAATTTGCAACCCGTCCGTCAGCGGCGCGTCCAGTGGAACCGAAACCACGTCAAGCGGGCCGAGCACCACACCGGCCTGTGCCAGCAACATCGAGACCGTGGTGGCTTCACTGACTATCACATTGCTCTGACCGCCGCCGTCCACAATCTGCACGCTGGGAAGCGTGTAGATCTGAATCTGGGTTCCATCCTTGACCATCAGATCCGGCGACATATTCAGGCGGTCGTTTTCGCCCAACATGATGTCATTGGCCTCGAGGAACTCGCCGACCGTCATCGAAACCGAATCAATTGTCTTTTGGACACCCCGGTCTTGCACGGTGATGCCATAGAGCGTGTCAGCCGTGACCGCCAGACCCTCCAGTGGAATTTCCCGGGTCCGATCAGCAGATAGCAGGTAGTCCCGAGGATCCCGGCCCAACTCCGACATCGCCTCATCGAGGGTGCCGGCCGTCGTCCAATACGGAGTTTCCTGATCGTCGATGGTCAGTGTGAGCAGTCGACTACGACCGATCACGATCAGTGAACCGTCGGCGACGGATTGATCCAGGCCCGGGGCCAGGGTGTCGTGTGCGGCCAGTTCAATCCCGGCCGCGTTCAGCGCACTGCCGACGGTGCCGGCCAGCGTGGTTACTGTTTGGGACTGACCATCGACAGTGATGTTGATCCGCTTGGTCATTGCCAAAATCGTGCCGGCCAGGATGGCCAGAATAAGGACAAGTACGGCGCTACCGATGACGAGCGGTCGTCGTATCCGCATACTCAGCGGCGGTGCGGGTTCACCTGGCTCCAGCACGGCATGGGCACCGGCCGGGCTCTCTCCGGAGGCGTCAGCCGGACGCAACAGGTCTTCCAGATGCGTTCGTTGTACTTCAGGCGTAGCGCCATCTCTCCCGGACCGGTCAGCCACCGGGGCAGTGTCGACCGCCAACGACTCATCGCCGATTGCGTCCTCCTGCTCACGCAGTGCCGAATCAGCGTGTTGGACGGTCAAGTCGCACCTGTCACTCGGCGGGACCGGGCAGGGGAATTGCGCGCACGACTACCACCACCGTCGTGGTGGTTCGGCAGAGAGCATCATCCGCGCTTCGCCTGCACGGTCACCCCAAAATGAGCCGTACCATCGTGCACACGAAATTCGGATTTACCGGACGCACCCAGGACTTCCCCATCCCGGCTGTTGTCACGAGACGCTAACGTCCCGGCACCGACTCTGGCAACCCGGCGGCGGCAACTAAATTTTACATCGATCACACTCGGGCTGGTCGAGAAATGACACTGACCCCGGCCGGGTGATTCCCGCCGGCCGGGGCCAGGTCTTGGATCCAAAGTGACGCGTAGCCTGAATCAGCCGGCGTAACCGCATGCCCACGGCTGCAAACCGCGTGAGGCGTAAAGGGTTTCAGCAACTGCGATCTGCTGTTCGCGAGTTGCCAGGTCGGCGCGCGGTGCATACTGGCCACCACCGGCGGAGAGCCAGGTCGAGACGTCGAACTGCAGCCCACCGTAGTAACCGTTACCGGTGTTGATCGACCAGTTGTTGGTGGATTCGCATTTCGCGACGCCATCCCAGTTGACACCGGAGCTACCACCGGCCGACGGAACCGCACCGGTGTTACCGGCGTCAGCGGCCGGGGCTGCGGAGTTGCTCTGAGCTGCCGGCGTGTTCGACGAACTGGCGACAGGACTGGCGACGGGACTGGCGACGACCTTGGTTCCGACCACGGTGATGGTTGGAATGGCTTCGGTCGTGACGGTGCGACCGGCTTCGACCCGTGCGGTCTCGGCGCCATTTGTGGTCGTGACGTCGTAGGTCACGCTGGCCACACCCGCCGCACCCTGCTGGGTGACCTTGGTGTTGCCCTTCTTCATCGATGAATCTTCTTTGGTCTCATCGGCCGGTTGGGCGATGGCCTCGTCAACCACGACCTGCGTGGTGGCGATCCGGGTGATGACTACTTGCAGACCCTCGGTCAGCGGCGCATCCAAGGCCGGGCTGACCGTATCGGTGGCACTGAGGGTGATACCGGCAGCGGCGAGGAGTGACTGCACGTCCTTGGCCTCGGTCGCGCCGGGCGCTCCGACGGTGACTCCGTCGGTGACGGTGACGGTCGGCAGGGTCACGACGGTCACCACGGTGGAATCAGCGATAGCGGTGGTCAGCGATGGTGAGACCCGATCGTTGACACCGAGCTTGATGCCTTGCGCCTTGAGCAGGTCAGCGACCGTCTTGGCCGGGGTATCCAGCTTTGTGGTCTTGCCCTGGGCATCCGTAACGCTGACGCCGTGCAGGGTCTCGGCGTTGACGGCGAGGCCGTCAAGCGGAATTTCGCGGGAGCGATCAGCGGAGAGCTGGTATTGGCCCGGGTCGCGCCCCAGCTCGGCCAGCGCATCCTCGACCGTGCGGGCGGTAGTCCACACTTGGACCTGCTTGCCATCAACGGTCAGGGTAAGCAACCGACCCTTGTTCAGCACGATGCGGGAACCATCCGAAATGGACTCTGCACCGGTCGGGGCCAAGGTGTCGTGCTCGGCGACACTGATTCCAGCAGCTTCCAGCGCGCCGTTCACCGAACCGGACAAGGTGGTGATTGATTGGTCCTGGCCGTCGACGCTGATCGTGACGGACTTCGTCATCGCGATCAAAGTACCCCCGACGGTGGCCAGCGCCAGAACCAGCACCGCGGAGGCGACGATCCACGGCTTGCGACTCTTCTTCTTGGTGGCAACGGCAGTGGCGCCAACACCGGCGCCCACCAGTTCACCGGAAGCTGCTTCTTCATCATCTGAATCGGTCTCGTCCGCCTGTTCGGCGGTGTCAAGCCCGGCAGCCTCGTCCAGCTTCGATGTGTCATCGAGCGGCTCGGCGGGGGTTTCGGTGTGGGTGTGAGCGTTCTCGGCCTTCTCGGCTGCGAAAACGGCGGCCAGTGCGGCCTGATCTAGCTGGACTCCGTCGGTGATCCGAGCAAATTCCTCGGTCTGGCCGGTCTCAGCGATGCCGGCGGTGCCGGCTGTGTTCGATACGGAATTCTCTGCGCTGTGGTCCGTGTTCTCGGACTCGAAGTTATCAGCGTTCTCGGGGGACTCAACGTGGGAAGTCAATTCACATCCATGCCTTGATATCTCCGGGCAAGAGGTCACAGGGAGCCCACGTTAAATCACGCGCCTAGGCACCAGTGAGCGGGCCGAACAGCGCCGGCCAGAGCTTACTGACAGTAGGACGGAACAGATCCAAGCTCAGGTGAGCCGAACAATGTCGGTAACCAAGGCCCCCGCCGTTGGTTACGACTTCGCTGGACTCGCTCGTACTGCTCCGATGCACCCGGATCGCACTATCCCGGCTGTTATCACAAGACGGTAACGGCCAAATCCTGCGGTGGCAACACCCAGCTCCGCAATTCATCAAGGTAAAGACCGAGCAATCGCCGCAAAACACCCCATGTTGCCCGATTTGTCGCTTAATTCCAACGGTTTCCCGGGAGCGAATACGTCCTGCGGGTGTTAGCAATCACAACCGAACACAGGTCAATCTCAGCCATCTTCCGCAGCTTTGCGATCGCCCGGAGGGTGTACGGCAGGGCGTAGGGCTCATTGCGTCGACCACGTTGGGGATGTGGCGTCAGGAACGGCGCATCGGTCTCCACCATGATCAATTCGGCCGGCAGAAGCACGGCCGCTTCTTGGAGATCCGTGGAATTCTTGAAGGACACCGGACCGGCGAAGGACAACACGAAGCCTTGGTCGGCGCAGCTCCGGGCCATGGCTGCATCACCGGAGAAACAGTGGAAGATCACCGTTTCCGGTGGCCCTTCGGCTTTGAGCATGTCAAGCACGTCATCATGGGCATTGCGATCGTGAATCATCAACGGCTTACCGACCCGTTTGGCCAACTCGATGTGCCAGGCGAAAGCTTCCCGCTGCGCGGCATGGTCGGCAGATTGCCAGTAAAAGTCCAGGCCGGTCTCACCAATTGCCACCACCCCCGGTTGGATGGCCAACTCCGACAGCGTCTTGCGTGCAAGCTCATCCAGCACATCGGCTCTGGTCGGATGCAAACCAACTGCGGCATACACATCGGGGTGTTGGGTGGCAGCGGTCGCCGCCCAGACCGCCGAGGCCAGATCATCTGCGACGGTGATAGCACCGATCACTCCGACGGCAGCGGCCCGATCCATCACGGCAGCAATATCTGCTGCCGTGACGCAACCTACTGCATCAAGATGGGTGTGGGCATCAATAATGCTGCCCTGCAACGGTTCCGGCGGGTCTGCCAGCTTGCGTTCGTCCTTGGTCGGCTCGTCCGGGAGGGGTCGGCCCGGTAGCGCACTTCCGGGTTGCGCACTTCCGGGTTGCGCACTTCCGGGTTGGACCATTTTGGGTTGGGCACTTCTGGGTTGTGCAATTTCAGCCATCAGTCCTTGATCACCGGCGCCCACTCCGGGCCATCTTCTCCAAGTTTCGGATCCAACTTCGGAAACATCGGTACCGGCTTGGAAAGCGTAGCGCCCACGGCTATTTCGCGTCGTGACCAGAGAGCCTGTTGGTTCTTGTAGTCACCGGTGATGACCGGGTAGCCACCAATTTCGAAACCGCTGTCACCTTCGATCTCGTCGCCCAGATCGTCCACCTCGTCAATTCGTGGCTGTGCTGCCCAAACACCCTGTCCTCCAAGGGTTTCAAAAACCAACTGCGAAGAGTGCGGCAGGAACGGAGTCAGCAGCGTTTTTACGTCATCGACCACCTGCAGCACGGTATGGAGCACCGTGGCCTGGCGTTCCGGATCGCCGGACAGCTTCCATGGCTCAGTGGCCGTGATGTACTTGTTGGCAAGGCCCGCCACCCGCATTGCTTCACCGGCGGCCGACTTGAAACGACTACGCTCCAACAGGTCTCCCACCACGCCGAATCCTGCCTCGGAGGCGCGGAGCAGCTCTACGTCGATGTCGGAGCGCGGACCAGGTGCAGGAATGATCCCAAAGTTCTTGTGCGCCATCGATACCGACCGGTTGACCAGATTTCCCCACTCGTTGGCCAACTCGGAATTGGTTCGACGGACGAATTCATCCCAGGTGAAGTCGCTGTCCTGGTTTTCCGGCCCGGCCACGGAGATGAAGTACCGCAACGCATCAGGCCCAAAATCGCGCAGGAAGTCACCGACGTAGATGACATTCTGCCGCGAGGTGGAGAACTTGGAGCCACTCATCGTCAGGAACTCACTGGATACGATTTCCGTCGGTAGCTGCAGCTCGCCGAATCTACCTGGCGCCCCTCCCGACTTGCCCTTACCGTCGTAGGCAAGCAGCTCGGCCGGCCAGATCTGCGAGTGGAAGGTGATGTTGTCCTTGCCCATGAAGTAGTACTGATGGGCGTCCTTGTTGGACCACCACTGCTTCCAGGCATCACCATCGATGGCGTACCGCCGGGCCCATTCAATGGACGCCGACAGATAGCCGATGACCGCGTCGAACCAGACGTAGAGCTTTTTGTCGCCGCGATCGCGCCAACCGTCGAGCGGAACCGGTATGCCCCAATCGATATCGCGCGTCATCGCCCGCGGCCGAATATCGCCGAGGAGATTCAGCGAGAACTTCAGTACGTTCGGACGCCAGTCGGTGCGAGTATCCAGCCACTCCCCGAGTGCGACGGCCAATGCCGGCAGGTCGAGGAAAAAGTGTTCTGACTCAATGAATTTGGGTGCTTCGCCGTTGATCTTGGATCGGGGGTTGATCAGGTCGATGGCGTCGAGTTGGTTACCGCAGTTATCGCACTGGTCACCGCGCGCGCCGTCATAGCCACAGATCGGGCAGGTGCCTTCGATGTAGCGGTCCGGCAGCGTCCGCCCGGTGGATGGCGAAATAGCCGACATCGTTGTCTGGGCAACAAAATATCCGTTGCGATGCACGGTGCGGAACATCTCCTGCACCACCGCGTAATGGTTGGTTGTCGTCGTTCTGGTGAACAGATCGTAGGACAGCCCCAAGCCCTGCAGATCGTTGACAATGACCCGGTTGTATCGGTCGGCGAGCTGCTTGGGGGTGACGCCCTCGGCGTCGGCCTGAACCAGGATCGGGGTGCCGTGCTCGTCGGTTCCAGAGACCATCAGCACGTCGTTGCCGATCATCCGCTGATAGCGGGAGAAGACGTCGGAGGGAACCCCGAACCCGGAAACGTGGCCGATATGGCGTGGCCCGTTGGCATACGGCCAGGCCACGGCTGTCAGAACATTGGTCATGACTTCAAGGTTAGTCGGGCCCGGCCAGTGGATTTACCGCTGGCGGAAACTTGATGACCGTGCGGAGTCGAGTGCATTCCTGCGACCGGGTCTCGACTCCGCTCGATAAAATTCTTGACCAACCAAAAGGTCAGGCTTCGACTTCGCTGCGATCCCCCGACCACAGGGTGTGGAAGGTGCCTTCCTTGTCGATCCTCGTGTAGGTGTGGGCACCGAAGAAGTCGCGCTGACCCTGAATCACCGCAGCCGGTAGGCGCTGTGCACGCAGGCCGTCGTAGTAGGCCAGGGATGAAGAGAAGCCC